>CAYVZJ010000014.1:0-49509 GCA_964456155.1 uncultured Sangeribacter sp. | reverse complement strand
AAATTAGGCAAGGAGATGGAGCTCTTCGCCTTCTCAGAGACCGTAGGCAAGGGACTTCCGCTATGGTTGCCCAAAGGCGCTGCCCTTCGCGACCGTCTCGAGCAATTCCTCCGCAAGATACAGAAGCAATACGGCTATCTGCAGGTGATCACTCCGCATATCGGCAATAAAGCGCTGTATGTTACTTCCGGCCACTGGGCTAAATATGGCAAGGACTCCTTCCAGCCGATACATACCCCCGAGGAGGGCGAAGAGTATCTGCTCAAACCGATGAACTGTCCTCACCATTGTGAGATATACAAGGCCGGTCCGCGTTCATACCGCGATCTGCCGATGCGTCTGGCAGAATTCGGTACGGTGTACCGCTACGAGCAGTCCGGTGAACTTCACGGACTTACCCGTGTACGCGGTTTTACGCAGGATGATGCTCACATCTTCTGCGCTCCCGAGCAGATAAAGGATGAATTCCTCAAGGTGATGGATATTATCCTCTACATCTTTAAGGCTCTGAAGTTTGACAATTACGAAGCACAGATCTCTCTGCGCGACCCCAATAATAAGGAGAAATACATCGGCTCTGATGAAAACTGGCACCTTGCCGAGCAGGCCATCATCGAGGCTTGTGAGGAGAAGGGCTTGAAAGCCACTCAGGTAGAGGGCGAGGCAGCCTTCTATGGTCCGAAACTCGACTTTATGGTAAAGGATGCCATCGGACGCCGTTGGCAGTTGGGAACCATCCAGGTGGACTACAACCTTCCGGAGCGTTTCGGACTGGAGTATACCGGATCAGACAACCAGAAGCATCGCCCGGTGATGATACACCGTGCGCCGTTCGGTTCGATGGAGCGCTTCGTAGCCGTTCTTCTCGAGCATACAGCCGGCAAGCTTCCTTTATGGTTGATACCCGAGCAGTGTGTCATCCTTCCCATCTCGGAGAAATTTAACGACTATGCCTATGATGTGAAGAAGCAGCTCGAAGAGAAGGGAGTGAGAGCCATCGTAGACGACCGCAATGAGAAGATCGGTAAGAAAATTCGTGACAACGAACTGAAAAAAATACCGTATTTGCTCATTGTAGGTGAAAAAGAAGCAGAAAATGGTGAAGTTTCTGTAAGAAAACAGGGCGAAGGTGACCAAGGTTCGATGAAAATCATTAACTTTGCAGACGCATTGAATGCTGAAGTGGAAAAAATGACAAATCAGCCGGTGAAATAATCGTCGGCATAACACTGATAAATGGAGAAAAAACCGAATTTTACCGGTCCGCGCCGTCCGAGCGCTCCTCGTCCGAAGCCGGGACAACGTCCGGCGCAGCGTGGCCGCAGTGATAAAGATCCATATGCTATCAACGAGCAGATACATGCTCGTGAGGTTCGCGTGGTGGGTGACAACGTTGAGCAGGGCATCTATCCGATAGACAAGGCCCGCAAGATGGCCGCCGCCCTTGAATTGGACCTTGTGGAGATCTCTCCCACAGCCGAGCCGCCCGTATGCCGCATCATAGATTACCAGAAATTCCTATATCAGCAGAAAAAGCGTCTGAAAGAGCAGAAGGCGAAAGCCACGAAGGTGGTGGTCAAGGAGATACGCTTCGGTCCGCAGACTGACGACCATGACTACAACTTCAAGTTGAAGCATGCACGCGGTTTCCTGCAAGAGGGCTCGAAGGTGAAAGCCTACGTATTCTTCCGCGGTCGCTCGATAGTCTTCAAAGAGCAGGGTGAGGTGCTTTTGCTGCGTTTTGCCAATGATCTGGAAGATATAGGCAAGGTGGAGATGATGCCGGTGCTGGAAGGCAAGAGAATGACGATCATGCTCGCACCCCTGAAGGTGGCTCCCAAGAAGGATAAGCCGGCCAAGCCCGCTCCTCAGGCCAAAGAGGATACAACAGAAGATAGTGAGAAGGAGTGAGAATCGCTCCGCTACTATATAGAGAATTAATTAGAGACCGTAGGCACATAGTGCCGAGGTAAAGTAGAAACAACTAAAATTTTTCAAACAAAATGCCAAAGGTAAAGACCAATGCTGCGTCAAAGAAGCGCTTCGCGCTCACCGGAACAGGTAAGGTTAAGAGAAAACACGCTTACCATAGTCACATTCTGACTAAAAAGTCGAAAAAGCGTAAACGTAATCTCGACCACACTGCTTTGGTGGACTCAGCCAACATCAAGCAAGTGCGTTCACTTCTTAACCTTCGTTAAGCCTGTAGACGCAGAAAGAAAGACTCTCTCTTCAATAACACCAACATTTTTTCAATAACCGAGTGTCGAGCTCTTCAAGAGCTATTCAGCCGCTCACATTCAAAAATTTACAAAAATGCCAAGATCAGTAAACCATGTCGCTTCACGCGCCAAGAGAAAGAAAATCCTTAAATTAACCCGCGGTTATTATGGTAGCCGTCGCAACGTCTGGACAGTAGCCAAGAATACTTGGGAGAAGGGTCTGACCTACGCTTACCGCGACCGCAAGCAGAAAAAGCGCAACTTCCGCGCACTCTGGATACAGCGTATCAACGCTGCAGCCCGTCTGGAGGACCTTTCTTACTCAAAGCTGATGGGACTCATCCACAAAGCAGGTATCGAGATCAACCGTAAGGTGCTCGCAGACCTCGCTATGAACAATCCCGCTGCTTTCAAGGCTATCTGCGACAAAGTAAAATAAGACCTATCGTTTTAACCTTTTGAGAGTCGGGGTCTTAGGCCTCAACTCTCAAAAAGGGAAACGCGGGAGTCAAAACTTTTCAGTCTCTATAGCGTTATAGAGATATAAGAGCTTCGGAAGAGTCCGGAGATTTAGCTTGAAATTCCCACATCAAAGCTAATTGGGAAACTCATCAAATTTAATGAAAATACCGAGACAAGCGGCTTTCTCAATGGCGGGCCCCGCGTCATCTTCGGATGGCGTTGTCCGTAAGACTTCGGTCAGGACACAAGGCGGATTACAAAGAGATTGAAGCACTCAAATCCTGTCATACGGAGTTTCATCACATTCCTTTGGTGTGGCCTTATATGAAGGGCGGATTGGTATTATTCCTTTCCGCCCCTCTTTTTTAGGTCATAAGTCTTAGTGATGAGATATGAGGTGACGGCTGAAGCCGTCGCCCGGTAAGAAAGATTTGGTTTAGGTCATAAGTCATAGTGATGAGTTATTAGGTGACGGCTGTCGCCGTCGTCCGGTAAGATAGATTTGATTTATTTTAGAATTATTATATCATGAAAACAGTGAAAGAATCTTTGCTTGAGCGTACCTCCGTGAGACGCTATGAGCGCGAGGCCATTCCGGCCGAAACGATGGAATTCATTTATGAAGCCGTCAGAAATACTCCCACGTCATATAATGGTCAGCAGTTTTCAGTCATTGATATCGATGATCAGGCGCTGAAGGAGCAATTGTATGAAATGACCAACCAGAAGCAGCTTAAGACGTGTAACCGTCTGCTGATTTTCCTTTCCGACTATAATAAGATCACCAAGTTGGCGGAGAAGAAGGGTCTCACGATGCCTCCCTTTACAGACACGATGGATGGCGTGACCATCGGTATCATCGACGCATCATTGGCGATGATGAGCGCTGTGGTGGCTGCGCAGGCAGCAGGCTTGGGCAGCAACTGTGTAGGCTATCTGCGCACGGTGGATCCGGCCCGTCTTGCCGAGATGCTGAAATTGCCTAAGGGCGTCTTCGTGGTATGCGGTCTGGCATTGGGTATACCGCGCGAACAGCCTGACCTCAAGCCCAAGCAACCCGCCTCCCTCGTATTCCATAAGAATGAATACCGTCAGGACACGGAGAAGATGGTAGAGGAACTGGAGGAATATGATGAGGTAGTGAAGCATTACAATGCCACACGTTCAGGAGGCACGACTACCAATGACTGGGTGGCTCACATCATCAACTATTATGATCACGCGATGCATTACCGCATCCTGCAATATCTGAAAGACCAGGGCTACGATGTGAAATGGTAAATAAAATCCCGCTTTTTAGCGGGATTTTATTTATCATGCCGTATCGTACAAATTTTCAAATATCGGGGGATTGAAATTAGGGGCAGGGTCTTATTTCATAAGTTGTGGCTGAGGCCCCGGTACGGGTTTGGAGACGTGTCTTCTTACCGGCGCCGAACCGATATTCTGACGGAATTGTCTGTACTGGCTTTCCGTCAGAATTTTCTTTATCTCCTTGTCAAATTCGGCCTGTGCCTTGGCGCGGTCTCGCTCCATGCGCTGTCTGATCTTTTCGTTTTTTGCATTGCGCTTGTCAACGGCCTTTTGGATTTGTTCCTTCTGAGCGTCGGTGATGTCCATATCTTGATACGGCTCTGTCTCGATGAGGCTGCATTCGGCATCGGCATCACAGGGAGCGTATTCCTTGATGTCGTAAGGAGCGCCGCATGTGGGGCGGGGACGATCTTGGGATGTTTCTACTTCCCGGCAGTGATTTTGTGCGGAAGCGGAGAGGCTGGCGGCTGTGATTGCCAGTGTTAAGGTCAAAATCTTTGTATTCATATCTTTTTCTTTTTTGTCATCAGGTCATCAGGTCATCAGGTCGTCAGGTCAGACTGACTTCTTTTTTTGTCATCAGGTCGTCAGGTCAGACTGACTTCTTTTTTTGTCATCAGGTCATCAGGTCAGACTGACTTCTTTTTTGTCATCAGGTCATCAGGTCATCGGGTCAGAGTGACTTCTTTTATTAGGGGTGGGAGGTGGCGAGTTTGAAGATGTCGTTGGGGCTGCTTATGATGTGGTCGGCGTAGGCCTTTCGCAGTTCGGAGACGGGTCGGAAGCCCCAGGTCACGCCTACAGAGTTGATGCAGGCTCGTCTTGCGGTCTCCATATCAACGGCCGAGTCTCCCACCATCATCACCTCCGCTTTGGGTGTAGGATGTATGTTGAGCATGGCGAAGATGATGGAGGGATCCGGCTTTGTGGGGCGTCCCTCTTCCTGACCGAGCACAGCCACGAACGGTATGTCGGGGAAGTAATGCTTGATGATTTTCTCCGCTGCCGACTGATACTTATTGGTAGCGACACCTATGGAGATACCCGCATCGACGAGGCTTTGGAGCAACTCCGGTATGCCGGGATAGGGGGTAGTGGTGTCGCAGCAGTGCTCGTCATAATACTCGCGGAAATGGGTGAGCATATCATCGATGGTGTCAGCGTCAGCGTCCGGTTCGGCGCGCTCCAGCAATTTGCGCACGCCGTTGCCCACCATAAAATTGTAAGCCGAAATAGGGTGACCGGGATATCCCATTTGCAGCAGGGCATGGTTGCAGGCAGCTCCGAGGTCGGAGATGGTGTTGAGCAGCGTACCGTCGAGGTCGAAGATTACAAGAGATTTCATAAGCAGAAAATTTTATAGGCGGGTATGCGTATATATTAAAACGCTGTCATCCTTAAATATTATATAGAAATATTATTTGGCGGCTCTCCTTAAAACGGATAACCGATAGAGAAATGGAATGCGCTGTCGCGTTTCCAGTCGGGATGAATGAGCGGCCAGGGTTGCTCACCGATAGCGGGATTATGGGCCTTCATGCCGAGGTCGAAGCGCAGCAGGAAGTAGCTGAAGTCCAGACGCAGACCGAGCCCGTAGGAGGCCGCAAGTTCCTTGGCGAAATTGCGGAAGGCGAACAGGCCGCCCGGCTGATTTTCATACGATTTGATGGTCCATATATTACCGATATCGATGAAGGCACCGAGTTCTACAATCCAGAAGAGCTTCAGACGATACTCTCCACTTATTATAAACCGTATGTCGCCGCATTGGTTCATAAAGTCGCTGAGCGAATTGCTGCCGGGGAAGCAACCCGGTCCGAGAGTGCGCACCGCCCAGCCTCTGACGCCGTTGGCACCGCCGCCGTAGAAACGTTTTTCAAACGGCAGGATGGTGGAGTTGCCGTAAGGATAGCCGAGTCCGAAGCCTAACCGGCAGGCTACAGACTGACGGCGGTTGAAGATATGAGTATAACCGAGGTCGCTGTCCACCTTGAAATATTGCGAATAGTGGATGCCGAAGATCTTATACGGGTCGCTGTGGGGATGGTCTTTATGCGCGAAGATATTGCTGATGGCGTAGAGGAGGTTGCCGGCTATCTCCGCATTGACGCGGATGGTGTAAAGGTCACGTTGTGGAGAGCGCTGCCACGGCGGGTTGGGACGTTTGTTGGTGTGATAGAAACTGTATCCCATACGCATGATGAAGTGGTCTTCGTAACTGTATCTCAGCAGCGGATTATCGGGGGCGATATTGTCGATGAAATTGTAGGTAGACTTGGGCAGGTAGACGTAATTGACGTCTATAGGAGTAAAGGTGTGGCGAGTTCGAGCCATTTTTTCCGTCCACTTGTAAGACCATCCCGCTGTGGTGATGATGCGTGTATATTCCGGGCGCTCCTGATAATTCATGGAGAACTTTACTTCCGTGACCGCCTTTATTTTTCTCTTGAAACTCTGGCGCAGGAAGGGAGCCTTGAATTTCGGGAAGGTGAGTCCTAAGTCGAGAGAATACTCCATATATCGGTTGTTGATGAGCCCTTCGAGATTACCGCTTATCGACTCGTATGCTCCGCGCAGTTTGGCGTTGAATGTTTCCGATCCTTTTCCGATATTGGAGTGAGTATATCCCAGTCCGACAGCCACGCCGAGGTCGCCTTCAGAATTGGTGCCTTCCAGTTCGATGGAAAAGGATTGGCTCTTACCCGGAGTGAGGAGTACGATAGCATCGATGAGTCCCATATCGCCGACACCGCCGGCCGGTTCGAGACGTATATTGACGAATTTAAGTATTTCCAATCGTCCGAGCGACTGATAAGTATCATCAACGAGGCGTTCGGAGTATTCCTCTCCCGTGGTGAGGAGGATATTCTCGCGCAGTACGCTCGGGCGCAGATATTTACGCTGGCCGTAGAGGATGGTCAGACCCTTGTAGGAGACGGTGTCGTGCACGTCGATCATATCGCGGGAGTCAGGTGATGAGGGGTCGAAATCGGTGATACATATCACGTTGCGTATAATGTATTTCTCAAATACGCGGCTTCTTTGCACGTTGTCACCATTGCCTGTGACGCGCATGGTGAGGTCTACGTCCGTACTCCCTTGTGTAGTGTCGGCCACAAAGGAGATATTCTCCTTGTTGAGTCCGAAATAGCCGTCGTTGCGCAGTTTGCGGAGTATCACTTCACGCTGCAGGTCGAGGTCGGCACGATTGAGCGGGTCGCCGGGGTTGACTATCATCTGCGTGGAGTCGGAGAGAATCAGACGACGCAGTGTAGAGTCTTCCACCTCATAATCGATATTGCGGATAGTGTACCTTTCGCCCGGTCGCAGTCGGTATTCCACCTTCATCTTGCGTCGGGCGGAGTCGGGAGTTGTTTCGGCGGTGACTTCCGGGTGGAGATATCCACGGTTTTCAAGCACCTTGGATAGTTGGCGCACACTCTGTTCGGTCAGGGTGGTATCGTAGATTACGGGCGGTTCGCCGAGCCGACGCCACCATCTGTTCCACCATTTGGTAGTGTCAGTGCCCGCCATATTGTAGATACCCAGCCGGAGGCGCATGCTCCAGAGAGTCTTATGGTTGGGGTGCTGACGGAGATAGAGCGAGAGGTCGCTCACGGAGATATCATCGTGGGGCGTGGAGTCGATATTGACGATGCTGACCTTGTCGAGAAGGTACTCCCCTTGAGGCACCCTGCGCGAACTGCTGCAGGCTGCAAGAAGAGTCAGTATGACTCCGGTCAAGAAGAGTAATAATCTATTTTTCACGCCACGAATTTCTTAGACCCCATTCCTACATATTCCTTTCCTGCATATTAAGGTAAGGATTGCCGATGTGTCCGGATAATCAATGTTCCGAAGAGAAGTAGAAGCGGATTTTCGGGAAGTCGCTCTGTGCCATCTGGAGCACGTAATTGCTGTCTGCCAAGAAGACATCTCTGCCATCCTTATCGACGGCCATATACTGATGTTTGCGCTTCTTGAAAGCTGCGAGAGCCTCTTCGTCATCGCTCTCAATCCAGCAGGCCTTATAGAGGGAGATGGGTTCCCAGCGGCATTGAGCGCCATACTCGTGAAGGAGGCGGTATTGTATCACCTCAAACTGCAGCTGGCCTACGGTGCCGATGATTTTTCTGCCGTTGAAACTATTGGTGAAGAGCTGAGCCACGCCCTCATCCATCAGTTGCTTGATACCCTTGTCGAGTTGCTTTGCCTTCATCGGGTCGGCATTCTCTATATATTTGAACATCTCCGGTGAGAAAGAGGGGAGACCCTTGTAATGGAGTTGTTCGCCCTCGGTGAGGGTATCACCGATCTTGAAATTGCCGGTGTCGGGTATGCCGACGATATCACCCGGGAAGGCCTCGTCGACGACGCTCTTTTTCTGCGCCATGAAGGCTGTGGGGGCTGCGAACCGCATCTGCTTGGCGTTGCGCACGTGGAGATAGTTGGCGTTTCTGACAAACTTGCCCGAGCAGACCTTTACGAAGGCGATACATGAGCGATGGTTGGGGTCCATGTTGGCATGTATCTTGAATACAAACCCGCTGAAGGGCTCTTCATCAGGTGTCACCGTACGTTCCTCGGCTGTCACCGGACGCGGTGAGGGAGCGATTTCCACAAAGCAGTCGAGGAGCTCCTTTACGCCGAAAGTATTGAGCGCCGAGCCGAAGAACACCGGTGCCACCTCGCCGCGAAGGTAGGCCTCCTTGTCAAATTCCGGGTATACGCCCTCGATGAGTTCGAGGTCTTCGCGGAGCTTGGTGGCGTCGGCCTCACCGACGAGGCGGTCAACCTCCGGTGATGTCACGTCAGGTATCTCAATTCTTTCTGAGACAGTCTGCTTGGAGGGAGTGAAGAGGTCGAGCCCCTGCTCATAGATATTGTATACGCCCTTGAATTTGGCACCGATATTGATGGGCCAACTTAGCGGACGAACGGAGATTTTGAGTTCCTGCTCCAGTTCGTCGAGGATATCAAACGGGTCGCGTCCTTCACGGTCAAGTTTGTTGACGAAGATAATCACCGGCGTGTTGCGCATACGGCACACCTCCATAAGCCGGCGGGTCTGCGTTTCGACGCCCTTAGCCACGTCTACCACGATGATTACCGAGTCGACGGCTGTGAGCGTGCGGTAAGTATCTTCGGCGAAGTCCTGGTGACCGGGAGTGTCGAGTATATTGATTTTGTAATCCTTATAGTTGAAGCCCATTACTGAGGTGGCAACCGAGATGCCGCGTTGCTTCTCGATTTCCATCCAGTCGGAGGTGGCTGTTTTCTTGATTTTGTTGCTTTTTACGGCGCCGGCCACGTGGATGGCGCCGCCGAAGAGGAGCAACTTTTCGGTAAGCGTGGTCTTACCGGCGTCCGGGTGGGAGATGATGGCAAACGTGCGACGTCGCGCTATCTCCTTATTCAGTTCGTCTGACATATTCAGTAATTATCAATCCTTGTCGAGTTCGTTATTGTAATCCAGCTTATAATAGTGAGAGAGCAAGGCCATGTAGGCAGTGATTTGCTTGATGGCATCCATCGTCTCCTGCGATATCTCTTTGCCTTGCAGGCGGAGCATCATCAGCCCGTAGAGCGCATTGAGGCACGTCTCTATCTCTCCCGACTTCTCGTCGCCCTGCTTGGCACGGAGTTCTACGATGTAAGGGAGCGTCTTGTAATACTCCGTATGATAACGCGAGTATTTGCTGTCTGCCATCAGACGGTTGTGCAGGTCAGTGAGGCCGAGAATGACGTTTTTGTTGAGCTGGATATGACCTGATTTTTCTACACCTTCGCGGCGCATCATGTCGATGAGCGACTCATACCAATCCTGCAGGTCCTTGCGCTGCTGCGGGTCAAGGCCGGTATATTTATCTATTATCTCTTTCTCAATTTTGTCTAAATCGAGATTGTAGGCTCTGATAAGATCCTCCATCTGCCACATATAGAGCAGATATTCCGCGATATTCTCGCGTTTTTTCTCTGAAGCGGTAAACATAAATGCAAAATTAGTTATTTTTCGGCATATATTTCTTTGTCTTATCCCCCTTCTTTACGATATATATGCCATTTCCGGGTTTGGCGACCTGTATTCCGGAGATTGTGTAGTATTTTTCCTCCTCATCTTCATCATCGTCAGATGCGGGAGAAACAATGCCGGTGGTCTGCGTGTAGACTACCTCAATGACATGGAGATTGACCTTGTCGGCCACGTCAAATGTGAGGACATGAGGGTCATTATCCGAGTCAGAAGTCCATACACCGTTTGCTACCGGGATATCATTGTAGAGGATACGGTCGGGATTCTCGGTGATGAAGGTGATTTGTCTTATTTTGAAAACATACTTATTGCTTTTCATTGTGGAGAAGGAGATAGTGTTGCCTTCTTTCAGGGAGAGTGACAGTCCGTCGGTATTATGGACGATTTCCGGAAGTTGGTCGCTGTCGGCTTGCCGGCAAGTAAGACTTACAAGATCGGAAAAGAGAAGAGTATTTTGTACCGGTAAGGTTTCGCCGTAGTCGGGTGCTTCCGCGCCCATGGCCTGCAGTGTCTCTTCCTCCGTAAAATTGAATAAAGTGTAATGGTCGCGGTCTTGCGGGGGAGTGTCATGACTTTCGTAGTAATAAGATTCGGTGACCTCGCTCGGCATCATTCCGGGAGCGCATGCGATGGCTCTGATGGTGCAGGTGGTCATCACCTTTATCTGATGTGTGTATATATCGGAAGAGTCGTCAGGTGCCGGTTCGTCAATAGTATAATAGATAGTAGCGCCGGGCGTGGGCGAGGAGATGCTTACCATCACGTAGTCGTTGAAAGAACAGTTGGCGGGGGAGAAAACCGGAGCCTCCGCACGGTCCCGCAGTGTTCCGGTGATGGTGTATTCAAGAGGGTAGAGGTCGGGCTCTCCATCCTTGACACCAACTGCCACGGTAAGATCGTATCTTCCGGCTGACATGGGTGTGAGGGAGAAGAAGTTAGTGAATGTCAGTTGCTCGCCGCTTGACAAAATACCCGTGAAATGCTGTTTGGGCGAGGCAGGAGTCGTTTCATAAAAACTCACTCCGGAGAGTTTAACTACACGGTTGACATCTTCTGCGGTAACTGTAGCGACGACCGGGATGGAGTAAGCGGCGTTAGAGGTAGATGTTGGGAAAGCGCCGGAATATTGCGTGCGACCGTTTACGGGAGTGCAGATGGCAATCCAGCCTGACGGTATGACGTTGCCGGCGTGATAATGGTTGTCGCCGTACAGCAGCGTAGCGCCTTCGTAGTGATCGGTAACGTAGACGTATTTATCATGTCGGAAGACTACGGTCATCGGGAAATCTATCTCCACCCGTTGATTTTTTGCCGAGGCGAGAGAGAGCATCTGACGGATATCCGACGCGACGGGAGGGGTATCGGCAGCAGCCGGCAGAGCATTTATAGTGCAACTGATTGTGGCGCAGACAAAGATTAGGATATATCGAAAAAAACTATTCACTAAAGATTGTATTTGGGGAATATTTACAAAAATAGCAAAAAAATTGCAGATGACGGTATTGGGTGACATAAAAAAAGGAGACTGCCCGTAAGACAGTCTCCTTTATGTGATAAATGATGAATATCTTATTTGCGGATATTGACTTTCTGAGCCTTATTGCCGACAACCTTCACGTAGATGCCGTTAGTAGGATTAGCCACCTTCACACCCTGCAGATTGTAATATTGAGCATCCTCAGCATCGGCAGCGATACCTTCCACACCTGTAGCGCGGAGAAGAGTGAAAGTAACGGTGGAAGAATTGAAATCCCACTTGATGGAATACTCACCCTTAGCAACGTTAAACTCTACGTCACCACCATAGTTGACTTTAGCAAGAGTTGTGAAGAGGTGATCGCTGGTTATGGCTTCACCCATACCATATTGCTCTCCCCAACCGGCGGTAGTGATTTTGAACATGCCGGGATTTTCAATATTAATTTTAGCGAGTTCATACACGCCTTCCTCGTTTGTTGCTGACATTTTGCAGCTGTCATCAAGAGTAAATTCATTGATAGAAGAAGCGAAATACCAGTCAACTACTACTTTAGTCTTAGTGCCGGTCACGACAATTGTCATGTTATTGGTGTCGAATACTATTTTGGCATCAGTCAAGATATAGCCGAAGAAGTCAGAAAGTTCAATATTACTTCCACCTTCAATCACACTGTATGGTATGCCAAGCGATGCGCTACCGTATTCTCCGCCAATGTTAAGCTGACCGCTCCATGAACCGTCGTTAAACTTAAATCCTGTGGCCAGTTTCTCACCTGTCCATTCGAAAATGCCGTTGCCTACATAGGTCATTTTGCCTGAGGGGTCACCTTCAGTCCAGCTTACACCGTTGACATCAGCACCGATAACATATACATCATAGGGAGCCTCATCAGCAATAGCAGTATATTCGATAGGATATACCTGGAGCTCGTCGTTATAGATTGCGACAGCCACCTTTACGCAGTATTCACCGGCTTCAACAGATTCTGCAAGGAAGTTGTTGCGGAATTTAATAGAAGTGCCGTCAGAGAGGATGCCGTCGAAGTTTTCTTTGCCATTGGGAGTAGTAGCTTCAAAAGTAACTTTGTTAAGCCAAAGCACTTTATTGAGGTCAGCATTAGAAACGCTTTCTACTGTCTCGTAAGTCACCTCAGCCTTACCGGAAGCAGCTGGGAATGTACCCGCAAATTCTGGAAGACCAAAATAAGGAGAATAAGTAGCTTCCCAACCGCCGGGAATGATGTCACCGATCTCATAAGTATTGGTATTAAAGAGGAGTGTAGCATCGCCAACAGCGTCAACAACATATACGTATTTACCGTTTACATAAGTTACAGTCAAGGGGCATCCAACTTTTACAACATCCTTAGCATTGGGGGCAAGTTGCATCATTTCTGCTATTGAATTTGCAACTCCTACCACCTCCAATGTATAGCTTGCAGAACCCGCACTATATTTATCTGTCTTTTCGCAAGAAGCCGTGATTTTAGTCACACCGGGACCTACGATAGTAACTTCGCCGGTAGCGCTAACTGTTGCAACATCCGTATCAGAAGAAGTATAAGTTACAGGGGCATCTGTAGCTTTAGTTAGTTCCGGGGCTGTGAATGTACCAGCCGGATATTCAACAGTATAGGTTGCTTGCGGGAAAGAGAGATCTGCAGCCTCAAGGCCGGCACCTAATGAATATTCGATAGTCAATGAAGACAGAGGTGTATTGCTCTTAGTTATGATACAATCCATGGATACAGATGACGCAGCTCCGGTCCAATCATTTGTAACAGTTGCAGCGTTATCATAGACGATATTTGCTAAATTACCACCACTTTTACCCTTTGCAGAAATCTTGGTAATTGTACCTCCGTCAACGGAAATTAAAATAGAACCTTCTTTGTAAAAACGAAGACCATCAGACCATAGGCGAACACCACCGGAAGGAGCAGTAGATGATGTGTTGGTAATAGTCAGCGCACCTTCAGTAACAATCTTGGCTCCGGCTTCTTCATACGTGGTTGAAGAACCCGACTGGCGTTCCATGTTGTAGGCATTGTCTACAAAATTGAGCTCTACTGTGTCTGCTGATGCAAAGGAGAATCCCATTGCAACGACAGCCAAACTCAGGAAAAGTTTTTTCATTTTGGTTTTTGATTAAAAGTAATTAATTGTTAGTGTATTTTAGATTTATAATTTCTTAGAGTTTTTCGTTTTGCAAAGATAGTGCTTTTTGGGGGGATATGAAACAATAAAAATAGTTTTTTATGCCGGAAAGTATTTTTAATGGAAATGCAACCCCTCCGGGGTAAATGTCTGTAATTATTTTTATCCGGGCACTGCGTACCCGGTTATACATATTTAACCCCTCCGGGGTATCTGTCTATAATTATGTTAATCCCTCTGGGGTAATGGGCTACATGGCGTCGGAGGGGAGGGTGCGGTATACGGCTGCGGTGGCCAGCAGGGTCGCGAGGCATGCGGCCATTACGAGCCAGAAGAAGCCGATGAAGCCGCCTGCCAATTCGAAGAGATAACCGGCAAACATTCCCGGTATCATCATGCCGAGTGCCATAAAGGCCGTGCAGAATGCGTAGTGCGACGTCTGACTCTCACCGCGACTGAAGTACATCAGATATAGCATAAAGGCTGTAAAACCAAAACCGTAACCAAACTGCTCAACCCCTATCAGAGTGCAAATCAAAGTAAGGCTGTCTGTGGGACGCATCGCCAAGTAGCAATACACCACACATGGAAGCGCCAAAGAGAGCGCCATAGGCCAAAGCCAACGCTTCAGACCGTTGCGTGCCACAGCAATACCACCGATGATACCACCCGCAAGGAGAGCGATGACTCCCACCGTGCCGTTGACAAAACCCACCTGCGCCGTTGACATTCCCAAGCCGCCGAGTTGCGGGCTGTCCACAAGAAACGGCTGCACCATCTTGATACACAAAGCCTCCGGCAGACGGTAAAGCAGCATGAAGCATAGCGCAACGACAATGTGTCGCTTTTGAAAAAAGGTGACAAAAGTCTCGGCAAATCCCCGTAGAATATTCCGCCCGGAGACACCCTCCACCGGTTTGTCGCGACCGGCCTTCGGCATAAAGCGAAGATGATAGAGGAATATCAGGCCGAAAAAAGCCGAGAGAATAAGGAATGTGAGCGACCATGCCTGAGGAATATCTCCCGTCCTTTTCTCCAATATACCGGCAAGCATTACTAACCCTCCTTGTCCCAAGAGACTCGCGAAACGGTAAAACGTGGAACGAAGACCCACGTAGGCAGCCTGGTCCTTCTCGTCAAGTTCGAGCATATAATAGCCGTCGGCCGCTATATCGTGAGTAGCGCTGCCAAAGGCCATCATCCAGAATACAATCAATGTGGCGGCAAAAAATATACCCGTAGTAAGGAGCATTCCCACCATAGCCATACATATCGCTATCAGACATTGCATAGCGAGTGTCCACCAGCGTTTGGTGCGTATCAAATCAATGAAAGGACTCCAGAAGGGTTTGATGACCCAGGGCAGATACAGCCAACCGGTAAAGAAAGCCATATCAGTCTTGCTGACCCCCATGTTATTATACATGAGCACCGTCAGCGTATTGACTGCAAAATAGGGGAGTCCCTCGGCAATGTAAAGAGTGGGTATCCACCACCAGGGAGAACGTCTCTTTCCGGCCACACTTTTCATATCAATTGCTTTTCAAATTGCCTTAACAAGGGATATTCTTAATCTGTAATCAGAGTCTCGGCAAATACACGCTTCAGATCCTCCTCCGTAATTCTGTCAAAATCCTGCTTACGCGGCAGAATGATAAGACCCGCGACATCGATTGCTCCCGGACTTACAAGCAGTTGGTCATCTCCGTCCGCAAAATAACAGGAAGGACGGTGAGCAGAGCGAGGCACGGATGCAAGACGCAGTATACCGTCATCGCCAATCCACGCAAAAGCATTGATTAAATCATTTTCACTTTCGCCTGTGACTCTGTCAGTGCCCGAAGAGGCCGCAAATTCCCCGATCATCGTCAGGCCGTGAATGTCCGGAGTCACCTTCCAATAATTTACAGCATATGGCAGACCCTCGGCGCTGTCATTCTGCTCAAGATAGTTGATGAGTGGCAACTCGCTTTTGAGCACCATCTGAAAATGCAGATGGTCAGGCGCGGAAGCCCCGGCTCGCGCACCGTTAAAAAACATGACCGCCCCCGGGAGTCTTTCGGCAAGCACTATCATATCGAGCGGCAATTCGCTTTGCGGCTCATGCTCTTGTGAGACGACGGTGAAATGCCAGGGGAGTATAGGAAAAGGATTGACGAGAATTTCCCATTTTTTCCCCTCCGGCACGCTGAAAGGCAGGGCAAACTGCTCCATAGGACGATTTGACTTACAGAGAAAGCAGGGTCGCTCAGCTATGGATTTCTTATCCAACTTTGCTCCGGTGCTGACTATTCGGGCAGGATTGCATTGAAAAGCCCCCTCGAGCGCACCTAATTTAAACCTCCGTCTCTCAGTCTGACCGAGAGCCGCATGATTGCCGGCGCCCAAAGGCCATACTTTCAGTTGCTCGCGAAGCATCTCGTCGAGCAGAGGCATACTGATCGGCATTTCAGAATGTGTCATCGTCGTCCTCCTCATCATAGTCGTCATCCTCATCATAGGGGCCGAATATCTGCTCATCGATATCACCGTTGAGGAAGGGATTGCCTCGGGCAAAGAGTTCTTCGAATTCCTTGTCCTCATCAGCATACTTGCTGTTAGCCTGTATGCGGGCTATCAGTTCACACGTACGCAGGAAATCCTTGTATTCGTTATGCTCATTGATTTTTTCCTGAGAAAGCGCAGCGTCAGAATTACCATCCCAGCGACGGCAATGATAGAGGCCGTCCATGATGCGTCCGATGTGATATTCGCGGGAGATGCGCAAAGCCACGGCATAATCTTCGCCATAGCTGACATTGGGAAAGAGGATGTCGCGCAGCAGAGGGACATAGAAGGCACGCGGAGCACCGATACCATTTACACGCAGCAGATTATTGCGGCCATTTTCCGCAGTCCATTCGCTGTGGTCTATGAGTCCCGGCGGGATGGGAGTGAGGTTGAAGTCGCTAAGGAAGTAGCTGCCCACCACCATGGCGCAATCCTCCTCGTAAAACTTATTGTAAATGGCGGAAAGCACATGGTCGCCGCTATATACATCATCTGAATCTAACTGAGCGCAGAAGCGTCCGCAGTGTTCGGAAAGCACAGCCATGTTCCAGCATCCTCCAATGCCGAGCATATCCTCCGGAAGCGGACGAAGCACAATCAGACGAGGGTCGTCGATGGCATCGAGCAATTCGGAAGTGCCGTCGGTAGAGCAGTTGTCCACGACGATTACGTTATAAGTAAAGTCAGTCTTTTGCGAGAGCGCCGAGCGCACGGCATCGCCGATGGTCTTCACTCTGTTGCGCACCGGGATAATTACCGACATGTCTACCGGATACTCCTCATTATCCTTGATTTCCGACTCACGCATTGAAATATGTTTAGCCTGAGGTGACACGAGCGCATTTATCTCATAGAGATGATTGGTGAGGATTTCCTCCATCTGCAGTTGGTAAGCCGCGCTGCGAGGGTCAACATAGTCGTGCTGCTTTTCGCCGCTCTTTCGAAGGTCGGTCTTATCCATCCGGTAGAGGTATTCGGAGAGCATTGAGAAATAGCGCCCCTGGCTCATACGCAGGCGCAAGACATACCATCCGCCGTCGGCATATTGCGACTCCTCAGGTCCGAAGTCTTCCGAAGCAGCAAGCACGTCGGCAGCATTGAGCAGCACGACACCTCCGAAATCGAAATCATCCCTCAGCGAGCCCGGGGAATAGTGAGAGAGAGGATGGGGTTGGGCGGTGCCATCCGGGAGGATATCGTAAAACCAGCTGTATACCATCGAGACATCCGTATTTTCGGCTATCTGTCGCAGACGTCTGACAGCGTGAGGGAGCATCTCTATTTTTCTGTCCGTCAGCCGGACGAGTATGTATTGTTCGAGTGGAGTGCGGAAGATCTCTTCGCGCAGAGCTTCAACTGTGGTAAATCGGTATATTTTCACTTTCAGATATTTTATCCGCCATGCAGGCGGCATGATTGCACATTAATTATTATGAGGAGAGAGGTTATTGTTATTCAGGGAATATACGACATCAGATTATTTGCCGGTGAGGAGCGACTTCATCAGAAGGTCACGTTGGGTATCTTCTGTGATACTTTCTATAGGGATGGAGAGGGTATAGACCGTGCCTTTGCCGATACGACTCATTACGCCGGCGGCAGTGCCGTTGTCAAATTTCATCAGCACTACGCCGGAGGATGTGGCCGGTTCGAGCATATCGGGATGTTGCACGATATATTGCTTATCGTTGAGCGTCGTGCTATACTTTATCTCACCGCCCGGAAAACCCGTGCCCCCGGCATTATAGACTGCCGACACGCGACCATTGTTATATTCTTCCGTCCGGGCAGTGCGCACGCCGAGCACCTCCTCGCCGAAGCGCACACCCTCCGCGCCGTAGCGATAGTCGGTGAGGTCGGAGACGGCCTTTTCGCCGCTTACTATCAGAGTGCCCCCATTGCGCACGTAGGCTTCGAGAGCCACGCGGAGTCTTACCGGGAAAGCCTCAAACCGGGCAGCCGACGCCTCTTTCTGTCCGCGACCGGTGATGGTGGTCTTCTGTTTGCCCAAGATGAGGTCAACGGCCGGATAATCGTTGAGATGAACAGTGCCCTTCTCCACGGCAGCCGCCGAGCAACTTACAAAACCGTAGTCAGCTTCGGCTATGCTTTCGCCATGCACAGCCGGGAAGTCGAACGTATTTCCGGCGATTATCTTGCCGATGAAACTGCCGCTGCTGCGTCCGAAAGATTCTCCCGCATTGCGGTTGAATTCCGTCTGCATGCCGGTATATGATATCTCCTTGATATATGGCACGCCGAAATCAGCGTTAGCGTTAAATCCCGCTCTGTTGCCGTCGCTGAAATGCTCCGGACCCGACACGCGCGTAAAACCGTTGATGATAAGAATCGGTTTTTTGTTGTCGGTGGATTCGCGCAGAGCAAGAGTCTCCGAGGGGAAGGCGAGGCCACCGTCGTTGGCAGCTATGACGCGATAACTGCGTATCAGGTCGTCATCCACCTTTATATCAAAGTGAGTGGCTGAAGTCTCCCCGATCTTATGAAAACCTAACGCGCCCTCCGTTCTCTCCATAATAATATATTTGGAGGGGTCGGCGGTCGGTTCGCCCGGATCGGGAGTCGGAGCCCAACTCAGTCGGTAGTGTCCCTTCTTGCTGCGAGTGATGGCAAAATCCTGCACCGGAAGAGGTTGGATCACCAGTTTGCGGTCCTTTCTTTCGGAGAGGAAGCGAGCCATGCCCTTGTAGATGGAGCGCGCCACGCTAAATTTAAATGCCGGGTCAAGACCATACTGCATGTCGGCAAAATTCTGGTGACTCATCAGTTCGATAAGCGTGGTAGGCACTTCTGCCACACGCGCTTCGAGATAAGACTTATCCCACATGGAGCGGCGCGTCCAGGATGGTTCCCAGCTGCGCCGGATGTCACCGCAGATCTGGCGCATGATCAGGTCGGTGAGCATACGCGAGTTCATGCGCGGTGTGCCGTCAGCGTAATTCGCCCCGTTGTTGGTATAATAGATGCCTAAGGTTCCCACGAAAGAGTCGTCGGCACGTTTGCCGGCATCGCTATGCAGAGCGAAGGAGATATCCACGGGTATGTTGAGTCCCGGTTTGTTGGGGAGCACCCGCGAACCGCCCGCGAGCCAGTTGACCCAATGTCCGCGTGAGGTATAGTCATCCTTATAGTCGTCCGAGCCGTGGTAAGGCGAATAGACGCTTTCCGGCGCACCGGCCCAGTGCATCCAGTATCGAGCCCCTTCGAGGAAGCGCGGCAGTCCGGAGGTGCGGAATGTCGGAGCGACTCTTACCTCCTTCGTCTCCACAATCTCCTCTGTTTCAGAGTCCACATCCTCGGCGTCGGCATCATCCGTGTCTATATCTTCATCCTCATCTTCCGTCTCTTCATCTATCTGCTCGTTGAGCGGAGTGGAGGGGTCGTAATATATATCGCTGCGTCTTGGCGAGCGGGCGATATTGCCCATGCCGCCGCCGATTTTTACCGCATCGGCAGTCACCACGGTCTCTCCACCCTTCTCCGTGATATTGGTCAGCGTGACGACCGGCACCTCCGAAGAGAAACCCTCTTCGAGCGGAAATGTGCCGAGGTATATCCACGTGCCGCCTCCCATCTGCTGATTGACCTTAAATTCGCGGCTGCCTCCCGAGTAATTTACCGTATATTTGGCATCTGTCGTAGAGTTGGGCAGCGACTTATAGCTGACATATACGGCATATTCCCCATCTTTAGGAATATCGGCATACCAGGCAGCGACGGCGGGTTTGCCGCTACGTACGGTCTGCGTCTGCCGGTACGTACCGTTCTCGAAGGGATTTTCCGTATCGCGGAAGTCGGGCAGGTCGTAAATAAAACCCTCTCCCGCACCGGTGATCCAGCTCCGCGAACCGTTCATCTCGCGGTAAGTGGTTTGCGAGAATAGCATACCACCGTCGTTGGTGTCGTTATCCACGATTACCTCCACATCATTGAGGTCGCGTTCGCGAGGCATCATGACGTAAGCCCCTGCGTTTTCAAGCATCGGCACGAGATAAGGCAACACATATCCCATAGTGTAGGTGTCTTCCACGCTTTGGAAGAGGAGAGGGCGCTGCCAGGTCCATCCGCCGTTTTTATAATATCGCCCATGACTGCTCCACAGTGCCACGATATCACCCGGCATACCCTTGTCGGGGTTGACGTATGGTTTGGCAGCCCGCACGAAAGGAGTGTTGGTGCGATACTGTTCCGGCAGTTTGTCTACCTTATTAATATAATAGGCGAGTGAACGATTGCCTACATGCAGAGACACGTCGTAGCTGCTGAGCGAGTCGGGAAGGATACGTTTTACGGAGCGACGCAGTTCGTCGATCATAATGCGATTCACGGGCAGATAGGTGAAATTCTCGTTGAGTCCGACACGGACGTTGCGAAGTTTGTGCTCCGGTTTTACGCTATTCACCCTCAGACCTCCCGGATTTTGGTCGGCCGGTATGTTTTCAAGAATAAAACCGTTGACGAGGAGCGTCAGAGAGTCGTTAAGCGGAGGATCGACGGGTGCCGGAGCCGGTGTGGCTGCCTTTTTGGCCGTAGAGGTTTTTCTCTTTTTACCGCTGCTGCGGGTGGTGCGTTTTTTAGAAGTGGTGCGCGAAGTGCGAGCCTTGCTGCGGCTGCGTTTGCGTGCTGCTTCGAGTTCGGAGACACATATTCCTCCCCCTATGAGGAGGGCTGATATAAATAGTACTAAAAGTCTTCTGAGATTCATAATTTACAAATTTAGTAAATTTCAGCCACAACTCTATCTTAGATTACCAAAATATTTGTTATCTTCGCGACTGAAAGTGGCTAAAGAAGTAGCCGCTTGCATTAGTAAGCAACATTAAATTAAATCCATAAATACCATGCCGACAAAACCTTTCCACTATCAGGAACTCTTTGAGATGGGTCCGGATACTACGGAATACCAGTTGATTACCAAAGACCATGTAAAGGTCGAGAATTGGAATGGCCATGAGATGCTCGTAGTAGAGCCCGAGGCCCTGACTGTCATTGCCAATGTGGCATCTCACAATTGCTCCTTCATGTTGCGTCGCGAGCACAATGAGATGGTGGCCAAAATACTTCATGACCCCGAGGCCAGTGAGAACGATAAGTTTGTAGCGTTGACCATGCTGCGCAATGCAGAGGTTGCCGCCAAGGGTGTATTACCCTTCTGCCAGGACACAGGCACATCTATCTGCTCTGCTTACAAGGGTCAGCAGGTATGGACCGGCTGCAATGATGAAGAGAAGATATCATTAGGTGTATACAAGACATATACGGAGAATAATCTCCGCTATTCTCAGAATGCACCTCTTACTATGTATGATGAGGTCAACACCGGTTGCAATCTTCCCGCGCAGATAGAGATCCACGCATGTGAGGGCGATGAGTATAAATTCCTCTTTGTGGCAAAAGGTGGCGGCTCAGCCAATAAGACATATCTCTATCAGGAGACGAAGGCTATCCTCAATAAGAAGACCCTCGTGCCTTTCCTTATAGAGAAGATGAAGACTTTAGGCACTGCAGCATGTCCTCCTTATCATATCGCATTCGTGATAGGCGGCACATCCGCGGAGGCCAACCTTGCAGCCGTAAAGAAGGCGAGCGTGAAATATTACGACAATCTCCCCACTACCGGCAATGAGTATGGCCGTGCCTTCCGCGACGTAGAGTTGGAAAAGGAATTGCTTGAGGCTGCTCAAAATCTCGGACTCGGTGCGCAGTTTGGCGGCAAATATTTTGCTCACGACGTGCGCGTGATACGTCTGCCGCGTCATGGTGCGTCCTGTCCCGTAGGTATGGGCGTGAGCTGTTCTGCCGACCGTAATGTTAAGGCCAAGATCAATCGTGACGGACTCTGGATTGAGAAATTGGATGAATTCCCCGGCGAACTGATTCCCGTAGAATTGCGCAATGCCGGTGAGGGAGAGGTTATAGAGATCGACCTCAATCGTCCGATGGAGGAGGTTTTGGCCGACCTTAACAAATATCCCGTATCGACACGTCTTTCACTGAAGGGTACGATTATCGTTGGTCGTGATATCGCTCACGCCAAGATTAAAGAGCGTCTTGATGCCGGCGAGCCGATGCCTGATTATCTTAAGGAGCATCCTATCTATTATGCCGGTCCGGCCAAGAAGCCGGAGGGTATGCCGTCCGGTTCGTTTGGTCCGACCACTGCCGGACGTATGGACTCATACGTAGACCAATTCCAGGAGGCAGGTGGTTCGATGATAATGATCGCCAAGGGCAACCGCTCGCAGCAAGTCACTGATGCCTGCAAGAAGCATGGTGGTTTCTATCTCGGTTCGATAGGTGGCCCGGCTGCTATCTTAGCCAAGAATTCGATAAAGAATGTCGAACTCCTTGAATATCCCGAACTGGGTATGGAGGCTATCTGGAAGATTGACGTAGAAAACTTCCCCGCCTTCATACTGGTAGACAATAAGGGCAACGACTTCTTCAAGCAGATCAAGCCCCGCTGCCCGATGGATTGCAAATAATCAGAAGGACACAATTCCGCGCAACGTACGGACATGCCTGTGGCATGTTTTCAATCCGAATAACGCTATCTTCGGGTTGGGAAACATGCCGGAGGCATGTCCGTACGTTCTGCGGTTTGTCTTCGTTTTTGCGAAATGGGGTGGAAAATTTGCTTATGTAAAAGAAATTTAGTAATTTTGCGTTCTGAAAGAGTCGGATATATGCTCATACATAGCATTCCAAATAAATATCCGGCCATGGCTTAATTATATATAAATGGCTGACAGTGGTCAGCATACTTAATACTATTATATGAAGCGCCAATATTCTGAAAAGGATATAGACTTATTATTTGAGACCAGTTGGGAAGTTTGCAATAAGATAGGTGGTATCTACACCGTGCTGAGCACGAAAGCTCGTGAACTACAGCAACTTTTCCCTGACAAAGTCATATTTATCGGACCGGATGTTTGGTCGGAAGATAATCCCTCCCCATATTTTATCGAACGTAAAACGCTCCTGAAGAGCGCGGCCACGAAGTGTGCGCTCCCTCACGGCCTTAAAATCCGTGTAGGTCGCTGGAATGTGCCGGGTTCGCCGATTGTGGTTCTCGTAGACTTCAAGTCTATCTTTCCGCTGCTCAATTCTTTCTACGCAGAGATGTGGGAGAAATATGGCGTTGACTCCCTGCATGCCTACGGAGATTACGGCGAAGCATGCGCCTTCTCTCTTGCCTCAGCGATGGTGATGGAGAGTCTGACGCAGCATCTAAAGGTTACGGCCAAGGGCGTTGTGGCTCATTTTGATGAATGGACCACCGGTATGGGTCTCCTTTATTTAAAGTCTCATTTACCGGAAGCAGCTACAATATTTACCACTCACGCTACCTCTATCGGCAGGTCGATATGCGGCAATGGCAAAGACCTTTATAAGTATTTCAGTTATTATAACGGCGACCAGATGGCCGGCGAACTGAATATGGTGTCCAAGCACTCTCTCGAAAAACTTGCTGCCTCCAATTCAGACTGCTTTACGACTGTGAGTGAGGTGACGGCCAAAGAATGTGAGCAGTTGCTCGACGTGCCCGTCAATGTGGTGACTCCCAACGGTTTTGAGCCCGACTTCGTGCCCGGTACTGCCAAATATAATAAGCAGCGCGAGCAGGGTAGAAAGCAGTTGCTCAAGGTGGCGAGTCTGCTGAAAGGCAAAGAATTGCCCGCCGATACCTGTATCGTAATGACCTCCGGTCGCAACGAATATCGCAATAAAGGACTCGACCTTTTCCTCGACTCAGTCAAAAAGCTTGGCAAGTCGCTGCAAGGTGAAAAGAAGAGCGTCCTGGCAGTAGTTGCCGTTCCCGCTTGGGTAAAAGAGCCTAATCAGACACTACTCGTGGATCTTAAGGATAACGGCACCGTAAAGGTGGAGCCCGATTATCTCACTCACCGTCTCAACAATGAGGATTGCGATGCCGTGGCTTGCCGCATTCGTACTCTTGAGGGCGAAGGTTTGGCTGATAATGTCAATATAATATATGTGCCGTGTTACCTTGACGGCTTTGACGGCATTGTCAATATCTCCTATTACGATCTTCTTCCGGCGGTGGATATCACTGTATTCCCCTCTTATTACGAACCGTGGGGCTACACCCCGCTGGAGAGCGTGGCCTTCTCCGTGCCGGCCATCACCACCGACAAATCCGGTTTCGGCCAGTGGGTGCTCACATCCGGTGAAAACGGCATTTTCAATTCCGGAGTGAGCGTTATCGCCCGCGATGATGACAATTACCCGGAGGCGGCCTCTTCGATAGCGTCAACACTCGGTGACTTCATTCACGCTGACGAGAAGAAAGTGGAGGCAGCCCGCGCCGGCGCTGCGGCTACCGCCGCTAAAGCCGACTGGCACTTTTTCATCAAGGAATATCTCAAGGCCTATAACATCGCATTAAAAAATAGAGATGCAAGAGAGAAGCAAAAACACTGATCTCCGGCATCACTCTAAGAAAATATAAAGTAAAAAATACAAATCAATCTTAAATAAAATGAAGATTCAAGTTAGCAACACCAACCAACCCGCCTGGCACAATCTGACTGTCAGCAATGAGTTGCCCACCAAGCTCAAACCGCTTGAGGAGATGAGTAAGAACCTTTGGTGGGTCTGGAACAGTGAAGGCAAGAGTCTCTTCCGTGATCTTGACAGAGACCTTTGGCGTAAAGTGGGTGAAAACCCCGTGATGCTTCTGCAGCGCATACGTTTTGAGCGCTTCAAGGAGATACTCAATGACGAGGCATTCATGACTCGTATCAAAGACGTGTATCAGAGCTTCAAGAACTATATGAAGCAGCCGATGCACTCTGATATTCCCTCAGTGGCTTATTTCTCAATGGAGTATGGCCTCTGCAACTGCCTGAAGATATATTCCGGCGGCCTCGGCGTATTGGCCGGCGACTATATCAAGCAGGCTTCCGACTCACGCGTCAACATGACTGCTGTCGGCTTCCTTTACAGATACGGCTATTTTGCTCAGAGCCTCTCTATCGACGGCCAGCAGGTGGCCAACTACGAGCCGCAGAATTTCGCCCAGCTCCCCATCGAGCAAGTGCTTGACGAAGACGGTCAGCCGATGATTCTTGAGGTGCCCTTCCCCGGCCGTATCATCTACTCTCACATCTGGCGTGTCAACGTAGGTCGCATGAAGCTTTATCTTCTCGACACTGACTTCGACCGCAACTCGGAGTTTGACCGCTGCATCACTCACAAGCTCTATGGCGGCGACTGGGAAAACCGTATCAAGCAGGAGTATCTGTTGGGTATCGGCGGTGTGCTGATGCTTAATAAGCTCGGCATCAAGACCGACCTCTATCACTGCAACGAGGGTCACGCAGCTCTGCTCAACCTCCAGCGTCTGGTAGAGTATGTGCAGAATGACCATCTTCCCTTCAATGTGGCTCTGGAGATCGTACGCGCTACATCACTTTATACAGTGCATACTCCCGTGCCGGCAGGTCACGACTATTTCGAGGAGTCACTCTTCGGAAAATATATGGGTGAATATCCCGCAAAACTCGGTATCTCATGGAGCGACCTTATCAACATGGGTCGTGAGAATCCCGACACCAACGAGCGCTTCTCCATGTCAGTATTCGCGCTGAATACCTGTCAGGAAGCCAACGGTGTGTCATGGCTTCACGGCGAAGTGTCCAAGAAGATGTTTGCCGGCATATGGAAGGGCTACAGCCCCGAAGAGTCACACGTAGGCTATGTCACCAACGGTGTGCACATGCCCACATGGGCTGCTTCCGAATGGAAGTCTTTCTATGCAGAGAAGCTCGGTCCTCAGGTATTTGAAGACCAGTCAAACCCCGAGGCCTGGAAGGGCATCTTCGAGGTAGGTGATGACGAGATCTGGAATATGCGAATGACGATGAAGAATAAATTCATCGACTTCGTAAAACGCGACTTCAAGGAGAAATGGCTTAAGAATCAGGGTGATCCCTCCGCAGTAGTGAAGATCCTCGACAAGATCAATCCTAATGCGTTGATTATCGGTTTTGCACGTCGTTTCGCCACTTACAAGCGCGCACATCTGCTCTTCACTGACCTCGACCGTCTGGCCAAGATTGTCAACAATGAGCAGTATCCCGTACAGTTTATCTTCTCCGGCAAGGCTCACCCCGCTGATGGTGCAGGTCAGGGTCTGATCAAGCGTATCATCGAGATATCCCGTATGCCGCAGTTCCAGGGCAAGATTATCTTCCTTGAAGACTACAACATGATCGTTGCCAAGCGTCTTGTGACCGGTGTGGATATCTGGTTGAACACTCCGACACGTCCTCTCGAGGCATCCGGCACATCAGGTGAGAAGGCTGAGATGAACGGTGTGCTCAACTTCTCCGTGCTCGACGGATGGTGGTATGAGGGTTATCGTTTCGATGAGGAGGCCGGCTGGGCACTCACCGAGAAGATTACCTACACAGACAATGAGCAGCAGGACAAGCTTGACGCCGCTACTATCTATTCAATGCTTGAGAATCAGATTGTTCCCCTTTACTTCAACAAGAATTACAAGGGTTACAGCCCCGAATGGATACAGTATATCAAGCGCAGCATAGGCCATATCGCGCCTCACTTCACCATGAAGCGTCAGCTCGATGACTATATCGCACGCTTCTACAAGCCCGAGGCTAAGCGTGCCGCCAAACTGAAGGCTCACGACTTTGCAAAAGCACGTGAGATCGTGGCTTGGAAAGAGGAAGTGGCTTCCAAGTGGGATCAGATCCAGGTGCTCAACGTCAACTATGACGACAACCTGACAGCTCTTCGTTCGGGTGAGAATCTGAATGTGAGCTGCAAGATCGACACTAAAGGTCTCGGTGATGCAGTAGGCGTAGAGCTCGTATATTATCGTGAGCACGACGGCGAAAGCACATTCGTAGGCACTGATGATCTTAAGGTTGTAAATCGCGAAGGCTCTGTATATACTTACGACATTTCAGTGAAACTGAAAGAGGCCGGTATGTTCAGATACGCGTTGAGAATGTATCCCAAGAATGTGGATCTGCCTCACCGTATGGACTTCGCATACGTCCGCTGGTTGTAATCAGAGATATAGACGTTCTTACATAGAAATAAAGGGTCGCACCTCCATGGTGCGACCCTTTTTGGTTGTCTTTGTTGATGACTAATGTTGTATTAATCGGAAATGTAACCCCTCCGGGGTATGGAGTCGTAGGGTATCTATATCCGGGCACTACGTACCCGGTTAATAAAATACTGTCCCTCCGGGACAGCAACATACTCGGAAGAGAACTGTCGGATTATACGATTACCCCGGAGGGGTTGTATATGATTAACCGGGTACGTAGTGCCCGGATATAGAGAAACCCGTGCCGATACCCCGGAGGGGTTACATATAATATTATGGTGTGATTTTTAAAAAAATTTACAAAAATTTGATTTTTTTTTGTCAATTTAAAATAAAATCGTATCTTTGCTTCATAATCAGAGCGCAGGGCTCAAAAGATGAGAGTCAGTAGAGCCGGAATAGAAAAACTCGAAATATGTATGCGCCGGTATTATATCAAGGCTTAAGAACATAAATATCTTTTTATAATAATTCTAATACTAACTAAATTCAAATCAAATGAAGAAATTCTTCCTTTTGGCAGCCGTTGCTGCAACAGCTATGACTGCAAATGCCGATTTCTACATGATCGGTACAGACGTTAACGGTCACACTTGGGAAAATGCAGTTGAGGATTGCAAATTCGAAGGCGCTGACGGTGTTTACACTTGGAAAGGCGATTTCCTCGGCACAGGTTTCAAAATCAACGACGGTTCATGGAGTGGCGAATACAACATCGGTAGCAATGGTTACGACCTCGCTCTTGATCAGCCCTACTCTTATGTGAATGACGGTGGTTCAGGCAACATCGCATTTGACGGTTTCACAGGCGTTAAGAATCCCGTTGTCGTTCTCAACCTCAACGACGAGACAATCACTGTATCAGGTGAAAAGGATGGCGCTCTCGAATGGTTCATCACTGGTGACTTCAACGGATGGGCTATCGGCGACGCTGAAGGTGCTTACAAGCTCGCTGAAGTAGAAGATGGTATCTTCGAGGTTAAGAACGTTACTCTTCCCGAGGCCGGTGAACTTAAGATCACAGGTTCTGGTTGGACTAACCAGTTCGGTTCTGACTCAGCTGCTGAGACTCCCGCTGAAATCACTCCCGATGCTCTTGAAGTTGAGCTCCAGCAGGTTGGTGGCGAAGGTGGTGCTTGCCCCTTCACTGTAGAAGCAGGTGTTTACAACGTAACTTGGGACCTCAACGAGTATATCCTTACTCTTACTCCCGCCGGTCAGGACGCAGTTGCAGGTATCGCAGTTGACGAAGTTGAAGCTGTATACTACAACCTCCAGGGTGTAAAGGTAGCCAACCCCTCTAACGGTATCTTCGTTAAGGTTATGGGTAAGAAGGCTGTCAAAGTAGCAGTTGCTAAATAAGCTATCCCAACAAAAATCATAAAAGGGTCTGCATCCGAGCGATGCAGACCTTTTTATGTGTATAACGTTTCCGGCATACCTTTAGGGGAAATACGCGGAAAAATTATTAACTTTGCATCTGTATGAAGAATATACGTAATTTTTGCATAATCGCTCATATTGACCACGGCAAGTCAACGCTGGCAGACCGGCTGCTTGAGCGTACGCAGACCATTTCCTCAAAGGATATGGAGGCGCAGGTGCTCGACGACATGGATCTGGAGCGCGAACGAGGCATCACCATCAAGAGCCATGCCATACAGATGGACTGGACGCAGGATGGCGAGCCATATATCCTAAATCTGATTGACACCCCGGGACACGTCGACTTCTCCTACGAGGTGTCACGCTCGATAGCCGCCTGCGAGGGTGCGCTGCTTATCGTGGATGCCTCCCAGGGCATTCAGGCGCAGACGATTTCCAACCTCTATATGGCTATCGAGAATGACCTGGAAATCATACCCGTTATCAATAAGTGTGACCTCGATTCGGCCAAGCCCGATGAGGTGGAAGACCAGATCATAGACCTGTTAGGCTGCAAGCGAGAGGAAATAATACGCGCCTCCGGCAAGACCGGAATGGGTGTGGATGAAATACTGAAGGCGATAGTAGAACGAGTGCCCGCACCGAAAGGAGATCCCGACGCACCGCTCCAGGCGCTGATATTCGACTCCGTATTCAATCCCTTCAGAGGCATCATTGCCTATTACAAGATATTGAACGGCACACTCAAGACCGGCGATTTCGTGAAATTTGTGGCTACCGGAAAAGAATATCATGCCGATGAAATAGGAGTGTTGAAACTCGAGATGAAGCCCGTCAAAGAGATTTCAGCCGGCAACGTAGGCTATATAATCTCCGGTATCAAGACATCGCGCGAAGTGAAGGTGGGTGACACTATCACTCACGTGAATAATCCCTGCGAATCAGCGATTGACGGATTTGAGGAGGTGAAGCCGATGGTCTTCGCCGGCGTATATCCAATCGAGACGGAGGATTTTGAAAATCTTCGTGCCTCGCTGGAGAAATTGCAACTCAATGATGCGTCCCTGACCTTCCAGCCCGAGTCATCGGCCGCCTTGGGCTTCGGTTTCCGTTGCGGCTTCCTCGGACTGCTCCACATGGAGATAGTGCAGGAGCGACTTAGCCGCGAATTCGGTATGGAGGTAATCACTACCGTGCCCAACGTGTCTTATCTTGTATATGACAAGAAAGGCAACGTGACGGAGGTGCACAATCCCTCCGGTCTGCCCGAGCCGACGCTGATAGACCATATCGAAGAGCCCTATATCCGCGCCACGATTATCACTCAGGCTGACTATATCGGCCCTATCATGACGCTCTGTCTTAGCAAACGCGGCGAACTCGTAAAGCAGGAGTATATATCCGGCAATCGTATGGAGATCACCTTTGATATGCCGCTCGGAGAGATAGTGATAGACTTTTATGATAAACTGAAGTCGATATCCAAAGGATACGCTTCGTTTGACTATCATCTCAACGGATTCAGAGAGTCGAAACTGGTGAAACTGGATATCCTGCTCAATGGCGAGAGTGTAGACGCCCTCTCCACGCTCACTCATGCAGATAATGCCGTGCGTTTTGGACGTCGCATGTGTGAGAAATTGAAGGAATTGATACCCCGTCAGCAATTCGACATAGCCATTCAGGCTGCAATCGGTGCGAAAATCATAGCACGAGAGACAATCAAGGCTGTGCGTAAGGATGTGACTGCCAAATGTTACGGCGGTGATATATCGCGTAAACGCAAACTGCTCGAAAAGCAAAAGGCGGGTAAAAAGCGAATGAAGCAGATAGGCAGCGTAGAGGTGCCGCAGAAGGCATTCCTAGCCGTCCTCAAGTTAGACTAAAAGCTTAATATTATGCCAAACAAGATATTTTTTACGGCGCGCAAGACGCTAAGGAACTATGCCAACGGTGGCAACGTGCTGATGGTGGCCACTGCGCTTGCACTCTTAGTGGTCAATCTTCCCTTTACCCACGACTTCTACAATAGTCTGTGGACTAATGAGATGGCCCTGCAAATCGGTTCGTTCAATCTCTTCTCTCACTCCGGCCATCCGATGTCGGTGATGGACTTTATCAATGACGCACTGATGGCCATATTTTTCCTCTCAGTTGGCTTGGAGATAAAGCGTGAGATCTTAGTAGGTGAACTCTCATCCATCCGTCAGGCGCTTTTGCCGATAGTGGCTGCCATAGGCGGCATGGGTGTGCCGGTGCTTATATTCTATCTTATAGGTCATGGATCCGACTACATAAGGGGCGCAGCAATACCGATGGCTACCGATATCGCCTTTTCGCTCGGTGTGCTCGCCATGTTGGGCAGCCGCGTACCTATCTCGCTGAAGATATTCCTCACTACATTAGCGGTGGTGGATGACATAGGGGGTATTCTCGTAATCGCCATCTTCTACAGCACCCATATCAATTACTGGATGTTGCTGGCAGCTGCGGTTATCTTCATTGTCATCGCACTTGGCGGCAAACTCGGTATCCAGTCAAAACTCTTCTATCTCGGACTCGGCACCGGCGTTTGGTTTCTCTTCCTGAATGCCGGCATTCATCCTACGATAGCCGGTGTGCTGATAGCTTTCTGTATTCCGGCCAAACCTATCTATAATCCCAAAGGCTATATCAAGACGATCAGGCGTAACATCGGCTATTTTGCCCATGACGATGAGGATGATCTTAATTCACGCACCATCCTTACGAAGCATCAGATGAACTGGCTCAAAGAGATAGAGTCGGCATCCGATAAGGTGATATCACCTCTTCAGGATTTGGAAGACTCTCTGCATCCCTTGGTCAATTATCTCATTGTGCCGCTCTTTGCCTTTGCCAATGCCGGAATCTATTTCGGCGGCATGGAGGCCTCGGCCATTGTCTCCGGCATCAGCCTATCTATCATCTGCGGCTTGGTGTTGGGTAAATTCCTCGGTATCTTTATCTTCTCATGGCTGACGGTGAAATTGCATCTGGCTCCGATGCCGGAGGGGTGCAACTGGAAGCAGATGGCCTCCATTTCCATGTTGGGCGGTATTGGATTTACCGTGTCCTTGTTTATCGCCAACCTGAGTTTCGGCACGGGCGACCCGTATATGTCTGAATTGCTCAACGATGCAAAACTCGGCATCCTTGTCGGCTCATTTATAGCCGGTTTCCTCGGATGGCTATTCCTGCATATGACGTTGCCACGTCATATCGGTAAATTGCCGAATGCCGAAGAAAAATTGCAGCAATATCCCGAAGAAATATCTTAGATTCAGAAAAATCGAAGAATTATCTTAGACCCTTATATATAGCGGAGAGCAGGTCTTTCAGTTTTTTGCGAGACTGTTCGAGAGCCTCTTCTTGCTGCAGAATACGAAGGCCGAGCGATTTGTCTCGGCTTTTGTCGTATTTTCTACGGTCGTCATCGAGCGCTGTCTGCTGAGCATTAAATTTGGCAAGAGCATCATTATATGCCTTGACGGCAGCGCGACTTGCCGCATCGGGTAGTTGGTCGTATCGAGTGTACACCTTCCCGCCCTTTGCCGGAAGATAAAACTCAGCGGCCTTAGGTCGTTGGCCGGGTTTGATACGTCTGATTTCAGCAGCCAGAGCTACATAGTCTGCGGTAGTCATCGCCGGTTGTCGCACATCCTCATTTCCCTCATCTTCGTCATCTTCGCCTGAAGAGTCAGGGCGTGTCCATGTAGCGTGATAATCATCTATGCGTGCACGAGATATGCGTTCCTGCTCATCCCCATCGAAATTCCGGCGCATCTCCGGGAGCATATAGACGTAAAGCGTGATGTAGTCGCCGAGGTTGTTGCGGTCTGTGGCCCACCAGCCCACGCCATTCTCCTCATCAGCGACAAGCAGAAAATCGTCGTATGGAGAATTGAAGGGCATCCCTACATTGCTGGGCGGAAGATATTCGCCGGTGCGGGCATCCCTTACAGTCTCAAAGATGTCGTAGCCACCGATGGAATTCTCGCCGTCGCTTGAGAAGTAAAGGGTAAGGCCGTCGGCGCAGAGCACCGAGAAGTCTACGTCACCGCCCGCATTAAGAATATCGGAGGCCATGACGGGAGCAGCGTATGAACCGTCGGCCAGCCGGAGACTCTCCATGATGCGAAACGTGCCGGTAGAGTCGGGTTCGGCCCAAAGCATGACGGCCTGCGACTCCGGAGTGAAAGCCATCGAGGCCGCACCACGTCCGCCGGCGAAAGGTATCTCCGATGGTGGCAGCAGATAACCCGCCGAGGCCGGTATCCGGATATTCTTGAAGAAATCGGAGGCGCGGACAGCGATAGAGTCGATAATGACGATATCCTGTACGCGCTCCAACTGACGCTCGGCATTGTCGAGACGGCTGAGGAGTGTTTCCAATTCCGGGTCAGTCTCCTTGCGGGCCTTGCGTTGCTGAGCGGCGTAACGCGAGTAGGCATCACGTGCCTTTTGGAAATCATAATTGAGAAAGGCCTCCCTTCCCTGCTCTATGAGCGGGTCGGAAACAGGGGCGTCATCAAAGGTCTGAGCGGCGGCATTGCCGGAGAGAAAAAGCGCTCCGGCGAGCACGGCCGGAAATATCATTGTAAGTGGATTGTAACTCATATCAGACAAATATAGCACATTTCAGCGGATATATCAACAAATTTTATTATCTTTGCAAAAATAACTAACTAAACATATCAACTTATGAGTTTGAATATCATTGTGCTTGCCAAGCAAGTGCCTGATACACGCAATGTCGGTAAAGATGCCATGAAGGCAGACGGCACCGTGAATCGTGCGGCGCTTCCGGCTATTTTCAATCCTGAGGATTTGAATGCCCTCGAGCAGGCTCTGAAGCTGAAGGATATGTATCCCGGCTCAAAGGTTACTCTCCTGACCATGGGTCCTGGACGAGCAGCAGAAATAATACGTGAAGGTCTGTATCGCGGTGCTGATGACGGTGTAGTGCTCTCTGACCGTGCATTTGCCGGCAGTGATACGTTGGCCACTTCATACGCTCTGGCTACCGCCGTGCGCAAGATAGGCAATTATGATCTGATCATCGGCGGTCGTCAGGCCATCGACGGTGACACCGCGCAGGTAGGTCCGCAGATTGCCGAGAAGCTCGGTCTGCCGCAGGTGACATACGCTGAGGATATCATCAAGGCTGAGAATGGCAAGGTGACTGTAAAGCGCCGCATCGAGTCAGGCGTAGAGACAGTGACTGCTCCCTATCCTTTGGTAATCACGGTAAACGGCTCTGCAGCCGACTGCCGTCCGCGCAATGCCAAGGCAGTGATGAAATATAAGAATGCAGCTGCTCCGAGTGAGGTGGCGGCTGATGAGAATAAGAAAGAACTGATAGCCAAGAAGCCTTATCTGCAGATAGGGGAGTGGTCGGCCGCTGACGTAGATGCCGATCTGGCTCAGTGCGGACTCGCCGGCTCACCCACGAAGGTGAAGGGCATCGAGAACGTAGTCTTCACCGCTAAGGAGGCCCGCAATGTAGAGGCTACGGACGAGGCTCTCGAAGATCTCATCAAGGAACTGATAGCCAACCATACTATAGGTTAATCCTCATTTCACAATAATTAAAATCATATCAGACTATGGCAGACAAGAATAATCTTATCGTCTATTGCGAATACGAGGATGGCAAAGTGGCTGACGTAAGCCTTGAACTCCTCACCAAAGGACGCCAGCTCGCTGACAAACTCGGTATCAAACTCGAGGCAGTAGTGGCCGGTGACAATCTGAAGGATATCGAAAAGCAGATTTTCCCCTACGGCGTAGATACTGTATATAAGGTAGAGGATTCCCGCATGTATCCCTACACCTCTCTTCCTCACTCATCATTGCTGATCAATCTCTTTAAGGAGTTAGAGCCGCGTATCGCCTTTATGGGTGCTACCTCCATAGGTCGTGACCTCGGTCCGCGCGTCAGCTCAGCCCTTCATTCCGGTCTTACCGCAGACTGCACCTCTCTTGAGATCGGTGATTATACCGACGCCAAGACCGGCACTGAGTATAAAGACCTTCTCTATCAGATACGTCCCGCTTTCGGTGGTAATATCGTAGCTACTATCGTCAATCCCGAGTGCCGTCCGCAGATGGCTACAGTGCGCGAGGGCGTGATGAAAAAAGAGGTGCGCGACTCCAACTATTCCGGTAAGGTAGTGGACCTGAAGGCTTCCGACTATACATCGCCTGAGGATTTCGTAGTGGATATCATCGATCGTCATGTAGAGAAATCAAAGGTAAATCTGAAGGGTTCGCCGATTATCGTAGCCGGTGGTTACGGCGTGGGCTCAAAAGAGAATTTTGATTTGCTGCAGCAGCTGGCCGATACTCTCGGTGCCGAGGTAGGCGCTTCACGTGCGGCAGTAGATGCCGGATGGGTGGATCACGACCGCCAGATCGGTCAGACCGGTGTGACAGTGCGTCCGAAGCTTTACATAGCCTGCGGCATCTCCGGCCAGATACAGCATATCGCCGGTATGCAGGACTCTTCCCTTATCATCTCCATCAACAGTGACCCGAATGCACCGATCAATGCTATCGCTGATGTAGTGATCACCGGCAAGGTGGAAGATGTGCTTCCCAAACTTATCAAGTATTACAAAAAGAATTCGAAATAATGGCTAATTTTTATAAAGATAATCCCGCACTCCGTCATTATCTTACTCATCCTTTGATGGAAAAGATAGTCAAGCTTAAAGAGCGCGACTATTCAGACGTAGAGAAGTATGATTATGCTCCCGTCGACTATGCTGACGCCATCGACAACTATGACCGCGTACTTGAGATCGTAGGTGAAATATGTGGCGACATCATAGCTGAGAATGCGGAGGACGTGGATCACAACGGTCCTCGCGTAGAAAACAATCGTGTGGTCTATGCCGAGGGTACTGAGAAGAATCTCGAGGCATGTCGCAAGGCCGGCCTGATGGGTATGGCGATGCCTCGCCGTCTTGGTGGTCTCAACTTCCCGATCACTCCCTACATCATGGCTGCTGATATCGTGAGCCGTGCTGATGCAGGTTTTGAGAACCTCTGGGGTCTTCAGGACTGCGCGGAGACTATATATGAGTTTGCCTCTGATGAGCAGAAGGAGAAATATATCCCCCGCGTATGTGAGGGTGAGACCATGTCGATGGACCTCACAGAGCCCGACGCCGGTTCTGACCTTCAGAGCGTAATGCTCAAGGCCACTCAGAAAGAGGACGGCTCATGGGTGCTCAACGGCGTAAAACGCTTTATCACCAACGGCGACTCCGACATCCACTTGGTATTGGCCCGCTCTGAAGACGGCAGCCGTGACGGTCGTGGCCTGTCAATGTTTATCTATGACAAGCGCAACGGTGGTGTCAACGTGCGTCGTATCGAGAACAAGATGGGTATCAAGGGTAGCCCTACCTGCGAACTCGTATATAAAGATGCTCCCGCCGAACTGGTAGGTTCACGTCGCTTAGGTCTTATCAAATATGTGATGGCGCTGATGAACGGCGCTCGTCTCGGCATCGCTGCCCAGAGCGTAGGCCTCAGCGAGATAGCATATCGTGAGGCATACCAGTATGCTACGGAGAGAATGCAGTTTGGCAAGGCTATCATCAAATTTGCCGCTGTATCGGAGATGCTTTCTATAATGAAGGCCAAGCTCGATGCCTCACGCGCGCTTCTCTATGCTTGTGCCCGCTTCGTGGATATGTATAAGATCTACGATGATATCGCCAAAGAGCGTCCTCTTACCGTTGAGGAGAAGAAGGAGGCAAAATATTACAGCCGTCTGGCTGATGCCTTCACTCCGATGGCCAAGGGTATGACATCCGAATTTGCCAATCAGAATGCTTACGACTGCATCCAGATACACGGTGGCTCCGGCTTCATGAAAGACTATGCTTGCGAGCGCATATATCGTGACGCCCGTATCACGTCAATCTATGAGGGCACGACTCAGCTGCAGACTGTGGCTGCAATCCGCCACGTCACCACCGGCACTTATCTCAACAAGATAAAGGAATTTGAGGCCGAGCAGGTGCACCCCGAAGATGAGGGCGTGAAGAATACACTCGTATTCATGACTCAGCAGTATGCCAACGCCGTAGAGGCAGTGATGGGCGTAAATGACACCAATTATCAGGACTTCATGGCTCGTCGCCTCGTGGAGATGGCCGGCCATATCATCATGGGTTATCTTCTTCTTGAGGATACTCAGAGAGATGACTCCTTCCGTCGCAGCCTGCATGTATATGTAAATTACGGTCAGGCCGAGGTGGCAAAGCATGCTGACTTCATCGGCAATTTCCGTCCCGAAGAGATCAAAGACTATCTCTACGAGACCTCCGAAAACTGATAATTTTTTCATTTTTTGCAAAGACGGCCTCCGGGCCAAATAAGACTCCGCTCCCAAAGTGATTCGAGAGCGGAGTCTGTTCGTTAATTAAATTTGTGGAAATATTTGCATAATTGTCGGATAATTCGTAACTTTGTGTCGGTTTTGAAGGGCGGTATTTGTCTGCTTTTCATAATCATTTGACTAACAATTAATTAATAACAAAATCGTATGAATCGTTACGAAACCGTTTTCATTTTAACTCCCGTTTTGTCTGACGAACAGATGAAGGAAGCGGTAGCAAAATTCAAAGACGTATTGACTCAGAACGGAGCCACAATCGTCAATGAAGAGGAGTGGGGTCTGCGCAAGCTCGCTTATCCCATCCAGAAGAAATCAACAGGCTTCTATTGCCTGCTTGAGTTTGAGGGTGAGCCGACTCTCGTTAAGAAACTTGACATCGCCTTCCGTCGTGATGAGCGCGTAATCCGCTTCCTGACTTTCCGTCTTGACAAGTATGCAGTGGAATACGCCGAAAAGCGTCGCAATCTGAGAGCAAATAAAGCAAGTGAGAAACCCGCCGAGGCTCCCGCTGAGGCCACAGCAGAAAAGGAGGCTTAATCATGGCAGCAAACAGCGAAATCCGTTATCTTACTCCTCTGTCAGTAGACACAAAGAAGAAGAAATATTGCCGTTTCAAACGTAGCGGCATCAAGTATATCGACTATAAGGATCCCGAGTTCCTGAAGAAATTCCTCAACGAGCAGGGCAAAATCCTTCCCCGTCGTATCACCGGCACAAGCCTTAAATTCCAGCGTCGTGTGGCTCAGGCCGTAAAGCGCGCCCGTCATCTGGCTCTTCTGCCTTACGTTACTGACTTGATGAAATAACATTATTCACTTTCAACATAAAAATATCCTGTAACAATGAAACTCATACTTAAGGAAACTGTAGCCGGACTGGGCTACAAAGACGATGTGGTGGAAGTGAAAGACGGCTATGGCCGCAACTATCTCATTCCCCAGGGTAAAGCTATCATCGCTTCTGATGCAGCTCTCAAGCAGCTCAAGGAAGACCTCAAGCAGCGCGCGCACAAGATCGCCAAACTCAAAGCTGATGCTGAAGAGGCTGCCAAGGCTCTTGAAGGTGTTAAGCTCACTATCGCAGCCAAGACTTCCAACAATGGCACAGTATTCGGCTCTGTAAATGCAGCTCACATCGCTGAGGCTCTTGAGAAACTCGGTCACAACGTAGACCGTAAGATTATTTCTCTCAAACAGCCCGTCAAAGAGGTGGGTGTTTACACTGCAACTATCAAATTCCACAAAGAGGTGGAAACCGAAGTGGAATTCGAGGTTGTATCTGAGGAAGAATAATCGATTTTTCAATATCATATAAGTTTTATAGTTAATAGGGTGTGTCATAGTGATTATGGCACACTTTTTTTTTGTGGAATGCAACCCCTCCGGGGTATGGGTTGGCGGACGGATATATCCGGACACTGCGTGCCCGGTTATCGAGATATAACCCCTCCGGGGTATGCATGGCGGATGGTGATATCCCCTCCGGCGTTTGGAGTGAAAGGCAGAAAATTCCTTAATAGGTGCAATTATTTGGAGAGAGGGGTGGTTATTTCGATAAAAATTGTTAAATTTGTTATTCTATTGCAATATTGTAATTTTTAAATTTTTACCGGAATAACACAAAACAAATATATTATTATGAGATTTAACGTTTCAGGCAAGGCGCTCGCAACTCAGTTGCAGGCCGTGAGCAAAGTTATCAATGCGAAAAATGCAATGTCAATACTTGATAACTTCCTTCTTAGCGTAGAAGGCAATCGTCTTACTATCACCGGTTCTGATCAGGAAAATGTGATGTCTGCATCACTTGAGGTTATGGAGTCGGAACATGACGGTGAAATAGCCGTTAATGCCAAACGACTGCTCAATATCGTCAAAGAGATTTCCGGCCAGCCGCTTACCTTTTATGTCAATGACGACAACAAGGAGATAGATATCAAGTTTTTAAACGGTCATTTCAACTTCATGGGCGTAGATGCCGCTGAATTCCCCCGTCTGAAGGACCAGGAGGAAGAGCGCGAGACATTTTCGCTGCCGGCCAACGTGGTGCTCAACGGAATAGAGAATACTCTCTTTGCCGCCTCCACCGACCCTATCCGTCCCATAATGACCGGTATTTTCTGGGATATCTTCCCTGACAGAATAGTATTTGTAAGTTCGGATACGCATAAGCTGGTGAAATATACCAACTCCACCACTGCTCCCGGTCTTGAGACTTCCTTCATCCTTCCGGCCAAGCCCGCCGGCATAGTGCGCGGACTTCTGTCAAAAGAGGAGGGAAATATCGAGATAGTAAAGGACAGCAAGAGCGCTACGTTCAGATTTGGCGACTATACGCTCTCCACTCGCTTCATCAAGGGTAATTATCCCAAGTATGAGAGAGTGATACCTCAAGACTCTCCCTTCCACATGGTGGTAGACCGTGAGACATTCCTCAATGCGATGCGCCGCGTATCGCTATTTGCAAGTCAGGCGTCGCAACTTACCAAGATCAATGTGCAGCCCACAGAGATGCTTCTCGCTGCTCAGGATCTCGATTACAGCACATGCGCCGAAGAGCGCGTGGATTGCGACTACAAGGGAAATGCCATGACCATCGGTTTCAATTCAATCTATCTGATAGAGGTGCTCTCCAACCTTAAGGGTGACAGCGTAGTAGTAGACCTATCAGATCCGGCACGTCCCGGTCTTTTCCGTCCTCTTACCCAGGATGATGGTGAAGATATAGTGATGCTGCAGTCTCCGATGCAGGTAATCGAATAATCTCAGGAAAGATGCAACTCAATCTTAAGCGTCCTCTCGTCTTTTTCGACCTTGAGACCACCGGCACCAGTATCCTGCACGACCGTATCGTGGAGATATGTGTGATAAAGGTATTTCCCGACGGTGAGACTCAGGAGTATTCTCGTCGCGTCAATCCGGAGATGCCTATTCCCAAGGAGGCCACTGCCATACATCATATTACAGATGAGGATGTGGCCGGGCAACCCACTTTCCGTCAGATAGCCGAGCGCTTGCTCCATTATTTCGACGGTTGCGACATCGCCGGATATAACAGCAATAAGTTTGACGTGCCTCTGCTTATCGAGGAGTTCGGTCGCGCGGGTCTTAAATTTGACATGACCGACCGTCACTTCATCGACGTGCAGAATATCTTTCACAAGATGGAACAGCGCACACTCGCCGCTGCCTATCGTTTTTATTGCGGAGCGGATCTTGCCGAAGCTCATTCCGCAAATGCCGATACTCGCGCCACGTATGAGGTGCTGATGGCTCAACTCGACAAATATCCGGAACTTCAGAATGATATGGAGTATCTCTCCAAATTCTCCGGTATGGATAAGGCCGTAGACCTTCAGGGCATGATACGCCGCAATGACGACGGTGTGCCCGTCTTCGGATTTGGCAAACATAAAGGCAAACCCGTGGAGGAGGTTTTTCGTAAAGAGCCCTCTTACTACTCGTGGATACTCAACGGCGAATTCAGCAAGAATACCAAAGACGTGATAACGGCGTTATATATGTCTTCAAAAGCCACTTCAAAATAAAACATATGCAGACATTATCCGGCAAGCATATCGTGCTGGGCATATCCGGCGGAATAGCGGCTTATAAATCGGCATATCTTCTGCGGTTGCTGATAAAGGCCGGTGCCGAGGTGCAGGTGGTGATAACACCGAGCGGAAAGGAATTTATCACACCGGTGACGTTGTCGGCACTTAGCGGCAAACCCGTGGTCAGCGAATTTTTTACCGCCAACAGCGGCGAATGGCACAGTCATGTAGACTTAGGACTCTGGGCCGACCTGATGCTGATAGCGCCGGCCACAGCCTCCACGATAGGCAAGATGGCTAACGGCATTGCTGACAATATGCTAATTACCACCTATTTATCGGCAAAAGAGCAAGTAATGATCGCTCCCGCCATGGATCTGGATATGTGGGCGCATCCCTCGACGCAGCGCAATATAGAGACCCTGAAACGAGATGGGGTCATCATCGTGGAGCCGCAAACCGGTTTTCTTGCCTCCGGACTTACCGGTAAGGGGCGCATGGAGGAACCGGAGAGAATCCTTGAGGCTGTAGAAGAATATTTCCGCAATGCTGAAGAGGGGAGTGCCGGGAATGATGTCGCCGGAAGGGATATGTCAGGCAAGCGTGTGCTGATAACAGCCGGCCCTACATACGAAAACATTGATCCGGTACGTTTTATAGGTAATTATTCATCCGGAAAGATGGGGTTTGCCCTTGCCGAGGAATGCGCATCGCGTGGTGCGGAGGTGACAGTTGTCGCCGGTCCGGTAAGTGAGTCACTGCAACTGTCGGCCAGTATCCGACGCATAGATATAGTCTCAGCCGAGGAGATGCTTGCCGCTTGCGAGAAGGAAATCGAGGCGTCCGACTATGCAATTATGGCTGCGGCAGTAGCGGATTACGCGCCGGAGCTGACGAGCGACAGAAAAATCAAGCGCGAGGGCGTGGAGGAGATGGTGATCCGACTTAAGCGCAATCCCGATATTGCAGCCACTCTGGGCAAGATGAAGGGCGACCGTATAATGGTGGGATTTGCTCTCGAGACGGATAATTGTCTTGAGAACGCGAAGCGCAAACTCTCATCCAAAGGACTGGATATGATAGTGCTTAACGACGCCAAGAGACCCGGCGCCGGGTTTATGTGCGACACCAATATAGTCACCATCATAGATAAATACGGCGAGGTATCAGAATTTCCGCAGAAGACGAAGCGGGAGGTGGCTCGCGATATCGTGGATAAGATGACGAGCCTATGATAGGGTAATCTCTGCAATATAACAAGGGAGTAAAAGGATTATGACGTTTTATAAAAGGATACGACATATATTAGCACAGGTATTGACAATACCCGCCATATTGATGGCTGCCATCCTCTTCAGTCCGGACATGTCGGCTCAGGAGTTGCGCTGTGCCGTAGAGGTCAATTCGCAGGCGATAGAGGGAACCAACAAGAGTGTCTTTGAGTCATTGCAGAGTGCTATCAATGACTATATGAATGAGACGCGCTTTTCCACACTTACCTTCAGTCCTAACGAACGAATAGAGTGCAGACTCTTTCTGACTGTAAAGGAATATGACGGCGACCGCATGAAAGGGGAGATCCAGGTGCAGTTGTCGCGGCCTGTATATAATACCAATATCTCTACCACCTTGCTCAATTTCAGAGACACAAAGGTGGAATTTGACTATCACGACGGCGACCCGCTGATCTTCAATGAGAATACGTATGACAACAACCTTACTGCCATACTTGACTTTTATGCCTATCTATTTCTGGCAATCGACTCCGACTCATTCTCACCTAATGGCGGCCAGACGTTCTACGATAAGGCACAGTCGGTAGTTCAGGCAGCCCAGTCATCAGGTGAAGTGGGTTGGAAGGCCTTCGAAGATACCAAAAATCGTTCGGCTGTGCTTTCATCATATACCGAAGGAAACACGTCCGGTATCCGCCAACTCCTGTATGACTATCACCGCAAAGGACTTGACGAGATGGCTACATCGCTTGACAAAGGGCGGGCCACAATCACCGAATCTCTCAAAAACCTTGACAAGATATATAAGAATGCTCCTATGTCGGTGGCACTCTCTATCTTCCGGGATGCAAAGTTGGATGAATTGGTAAATGTCTATTCTAAAGCCCCCGCTGCAGAGCGTGAAGAGGCCTACGATATATTGCAACCGATATATCCTACTGACTCCGAACGTCTTGAGAAGATAAAGAAGGGAGCAGAAAATAATTGACGGATGCAATGTTGTCAAAACTGATAATAAAGAATTATGCGCTCATAGATGACCTCGAACTGGAGCCGGATGCCGGAATGTCGACCATTACGGGACAGACCGGTGCCGGCAAGTCTATCATGCTGGGCGCTCTCTCGCTTTTACTCGGCGGGCGTGCCGACGCCAAGGCCATCGGCAGGCCGGATAAAAAGACCGTCGTGGAGGGATACTTCACCAATGACCTTATTATCAGGCGCGAGATAGCGCCTAACGGTAGGTCAAGAGCATTTATCGATGATAGTCCGGTGACGCTCCAGCAACTCGAAGAGGTCACCTCTCAATTGATAGACATACATAGCCAGCACGCCACACTCTCGCTTAATTCGCGTGAAGGACAACTCAAAATCCTTGATACTTTCGCTGATGATGAAGAGATATTGACGGCCTACAAGCAGTTGTTTCACGACTTTGTGAGCGCGCGCAATAAAATCAAAAGCCTGAAAGAGGAGAATGAGCGCAATAAGGAGGTGAGGGGTATGCTGGAATATAGGCTTGAGATACTTGACAAACTTAGTCCGAAGCTCGGCGAACTCGCTGAGATAGAGAAGCGGTATGACTTGCTGAGTGAGGCCGACCGCATCAAATATCAGCTCTCCGAGGCGTGCAATCTATTGGATAATGAGAATGGAGCGCTCAGTCAGGTAATGATGGCGCGCAATGCACTTTCCGACCTTGACATGCCTCTGATAGATCCGGAGGCAGACACCGAAAACGGTATCATAAATCGCCTGCAGAGTGCATATATCGAACTGAAAGATATCACAGAGACACTCCTGTCGATAGCCTCCGACGTTGAGTCCAATCCCGTATTGCTGAGCAAGGTGACGGCGCGTATGAACGCTCTCATCGATGCTAAACGGCAATTTAAGGTGGAAGATGCCGATGAATTGGTGAAGATGCGCATTGAGATACGCGAACGTCTCGCCGGCCTCGACACAGCGGATAGCGACATCTCCGGACTCGAAGCGAAAGCCAGGGAATTGGCCGCACGTCTTAAGGAGAAGGCCGCAGCGCTTACAAAGGTGCGCATGGAGACCGCTGAGAGATTTGCTGCAATACTTGAAGAGAAGGCTCGTCCGCTCGGTCTGGCCAATCTCAAATTCGCTGTTGATATACGTAACGGCAAACTGACCGCCGACGGAGGAGATACCGTGGAATTCCTGTGTGCCTTTAACAAGAACGGCTCGATGCTGCCCATGAGCAAGACTGCTTCCGGAGGCGAATTGTCAAGGCTTACGCTGGCCATCAAGTCGATTATGGCTGAGAAAATGGAGATGCCTACGGTGATTTTCGATGAGATAGACACCGGTGTGAGCGGAGAAATTGCTGACAAGATGGGTAAGATGATGAGCGAGATGGCCCGAAATACCCAAATCATCGCCATTACACATTTGCCACAGGTGGCTGCCAAAGGTAAGCGACATTTCAAGGTATTCAAGGAGGATGACGACGAGCGAACGGTGAGCCATGTGAGAATGCTTGACCGCGAGGAGAGAAGACGCGAGATAGCCTCAATGATAAGCGGAGAGCAGATCAGCGAGAGCGCCCTCTCGGCAGCCGATGAATTGCTGCGCTCTTCGCTCAATAATGACAAGTAACAGCGTTGATATCCGGAGAGTAGGGTATCTGAAACAAATCTTAAAGATGAAGAATAATACAGATTATATATTTGGCATACGGGCCGTGATAGAGGCCATCGAAGCCGGCAGGAATATTGATAAGGTGTTGGTAAGAAAAGACCTGAGCGGTGATCTCTCGCGCGAACTTTTCGGTATAATGAAAGAGCGAGGCGTGTTGTCGCAGCGCGTGCCGATTGAAAAACTCAATCGCATCACGATGAAGAATCATCAGGGTGTGATAGCCTTGCTCTCACCTATAGAATATCAGCATCTTGAGGATCTGATACCTCTTTTTTATGAGGAAGGTAAGTCTCCCTTGCTGATAATGCTTGACGGAGTGACAGATACGCGTAATTTCGGTGCTATAGCCCGGACGGCGGAATGTGCCGGTGCGGATGCTATCGTGATACCGGAGAGAAACAGTGCCGGTGTGACACCCGATGCAGTCAAGACGTCGGCGGGCGCATTGCTTCATCTCCCCGTATGTCGCGAGCGCTCCATCGCCGATGCCGTACGTATGCTGCACGATAACGGATATAAAGTGATCGGTGCCTCCGAAAAAGGTGCCGTCGACTATATTTCGCTCGACTATACCGGACCGACAGCAATAGTGATGGGAGCCGAAGATACAGGTATCTCCAATGAGGTGCTCCGGATGTGCGACTCCCTGGCTGCCATACCCATCAGAGGGCATATCGGTTCGTTGAATGTCTCCGTAGCCGCCGGCGTCATCATGTATGAGGCCGTAAGACAGCGCATCTTTTCTTAAGTATAGGGATATTCTCAGATTTTCTTTGTACCTTTGTAAGGAATTTAAGAAATTAAAGATTTCATAAAGAGTTATGATAAATCGCGTCTTGATAAGAATGAAGGTAGTGCAGCTTCTGTATTCATACCTTCTTGTAGATGATAAATTCAGACTGGAGTCACAGCCTGAAGCGCCGACAAAGGAAAAACGGTTTGCATACGCCTTGTATCTGGATATGCTTTATCTGATGGTGTGCATAGCGCGCCGTTTGACAGTAAGAGGTAAGCCGGGTCCCTTGACTGAGACGCGTTTCTACAAGCGTCTTATCACGGACTACCATATCCGCAGCCTCGATTTCAAGTATTCATCCGGTGGCTTCCCCTTTGCCGCTGTTGTTGACCAGCTTACGGAGATAGTGAAAGACTCCGGTCTTTACAAACTATATCTTAAGAAGGAAGACTTGGGAGAACTCTCATCGGAGGTGATATGGCGTGAGATTTTCAACATGATCATCATGCCCAATCCGGCAGTAAGCAAAATCATCAACGGTCTGGAAAACTATTCGTTGAGCGGCGTGGAGCGTATGCGCCGAATGATGGATGAGACATTTACAAGATTTTTTGCCTCCGGCGACCATCTGCCCGATGCCCTTCATGAATTAGGCAGAAGTCTTGATAAGGCTCGCGACCTATATTTCAGATTGCTTTATCTCCCCGTAGAACTCACCGCCCTCCGCAATTCAGAGATTGAGGAAGGTCTCAGAAAATATGTGGTGACAGATGAGGACAAGAATCCTGACATGCGCCTTTCAGACAATCAGCTCGCCTCTGTGATAGCAGCCAATCCCAAGATAGAACAATACTTTAAGGATGGCGGCACTTGGATGCCCGAAGATGAGCCGATGCTCCGCGCGCTTTTGAAGGCCATTATGGCTTCTGATGTCTATAAGGATTATCAGATGCTGCCGGTCACTGACTTGCAGACTGATGCCGAACTATGGCGCAATCTCTACAAGCACGTCATTTTCTGCAATCCGGTGTTTTTGGAGACTCTTGAAGATAAATCCGTTTTCTGGAACGATGATCTTGAGATAATCGGTACCTTCATGCTTAAGACGCTGAAACGTTTCGGCGATGGTGTGTCTGATCCGGTATACGACAAGTATAAGGATGAGGAGGATGCCCGCTTCGGCGTCGAACTCTTCACCGCCGTAGTAAAAAATAAGGATGACTACCGCGCCATTATCGATGAGGTGATCGATAAGAAAATATGGGAGACCGAGCGCCTTGCATATATGGATGTGGTAATCCTTTTGGCCGCTATGGGTGAGATGCTTAATTTCCCGAAGATACCGCTTACTGTCACCCTCAATGAGTATATTGAGATAGCGAAGAGTTATTCTACGCCGAAGAGCGCGCAGTTTGTCCACGGATTGCTTTCCGATATATGCGACAAACTTCAGGACGACGGCCGGCTTCTCAAGACGAAGTAACCATCAAGAGGGATGAAGGGATGGATAGGATGCAAAAAACGAATTTAATCACTAAACTATCAAATAGAAATGACACTTACATTAATTCCCGCACTTTTGCTTGCTGAGGCTCAGCAGCAGGGCGGCGGCCTTAGCGGAATGCTGATGATTGTGGCAATGATCGTGATCTTTTATTTCTTCATGATCCGTCCGCAGTCTAAAAAACAGAAAGAGATCAAGAAAGCCCGTGAGGCTCTTACCAAAGGCGACAAGGTAATCACTGCCGGAGGTATTCACGGCAAGATACGCAGCATCAATGAGGGCGACAACACAATGATGGTGGAGATTGCCCCCGAGGTGCAGATCAAGGTGGGTCGCGACTCCGTATATCCCGCCGGTGCTGAGACACCTAAGGAGAATAAGTAAGCCGAATAGTGGAGGCCATCCCGCGTCTCCCAGACATCAAAGACACGTTATAACAATGACGAGAAAAATCAACCTGAAGGCCTTGCGTGAGCGGCTCTCCAAGAGCAGTCGCTTCCGTAAGGTCATTACATTCCTGATTTTTGTCGTCATTGCTACGATTTTCTGGTTTGTGCTCGCCCTCAACGACAATATTCAAGATAACGTAGAGGTGCATATTCACATCGATAACGTGCCTGACTCGGTGACATTCATCAACCTTCCTCCCGAGAAAGTACACGTCACTGTAAGAGACAAGGGTACGAATATATTGCGTACGGCGCTCTCCAAAAATGCGGTGATGGCCTTCAATTTCCGAGAATACGATGACGGCGGGATATTTCGTGTGAGTCGTGCCGAGCTGGATGGCGTCCTGAAGAATACCTTCGGTTCGTCGGCCGTTATCATATCTTGCAGCATTGACTCTCTGAGATGTCGCTATACCACTCTGCCCGGCAAACGTCTTCCCATAGATATCGCAGCCTCGCTGACTGCGTCTCCCGGAAAGGTGCTTAAGCGGATTTCGCTTGAGCCCTCCTACGTGATGGCTTATTCAGACCGCAATCATCTTGACACGCTCAAGCGGGTGTTTACGCAGAAAATAGTGCTCTCCGACCTGGAAGAGTCTACCACATTGAACGTTGATATAGCGCCTTTGACCGGAGTCAGGGTGGAGCCGGCGCGCATCAAGGTGAATGTGGAGGTGGAGCCGCTCGTAAAGAAGGAGTCATCACTGCCGATAAAGGTGGAAAATGCCCCCGACAATATCGACCTGCTTCTCTTTCCGTCAAAGATGGAGGTGGAATACTATACCCCCATGAGCCGATATGGTGAGGCCGCTCCGGACATTGACCTCTGGGTTGACTATCGTGATGTGCATCCTAATTCCAAGACGCTTAAGGTATACGTAGGCAATGTGCCGTCAAAGATGGATAATCTGACGCTCAAATATCCGGAGGTGGAATATGTCATCGTTCACAAGTAATACTACCCGGAATTTCGTTTCGGTCAGAGTAGTCGGAATTACCGGCATGATTGGCAGTGGCAAGAGTGTCGTCAGCAGAATACTTCGCTTGCGTGGCTATACTGTCTATGACTGCGATGCGGAAGCAAAACTGCTGATGGATTCTTCCGATGCTATCAAGGCGACTATTGCAGCGGAGATACATCCCGAAGCCATAGATGAGCGAGGCCGGATAGACAGAAGACGTCTCGCGGAGATAATTTTCGGTAATGAAGAGCATCGGCAGAGGCTCAACCGCCTTGTCCACTCCGCTGTCAGAGAGGATATCATTTCGCGTATAAAGGCGAATGTATCGAGGCCATTCTTTATCGAATCGGCTATTCTGGCCGAAAGCGGTTTGGCGCAGCTATGCGATGAGATTTGGCTCGTGGATGCCGGCCATGATGACGTCAGAATAGAACGCGTCATGAAGAGAAATAATTGTGATGCGGAGAGTGTGATCCAAAGGATACGCGCACAGGAGAAGGAGTTGGAAAGATTGGAAAAATATTCGGATTGTATCCGCACGCTCGTGAATGACGGTCGCGATGCAGTCCTGCCACAAATTGATAATTTAACACAAATAACACAAGTCATGTAATTTATAACATGCACGGCTTGACTTAAATAAGAATAATTATGCTACGCACTATCCTTTCCGTGACAGGCAAACCGGGCCTGTACAAACTCATTTCGCAGGGCAAAGGCCTGCTGATAGTAGAAGAACTGATAAGCGGTCGTCGCCAGCCGATACACAGCCGTGACCGTGTTGTATCGCTCGGAGATATCGCTATGTATACAGAGTCGGAAGACCGTCCCTTAGGTGATATTCTTGATGCAGTCTATGCCTTCAAGAACGGAGAAAAAATAGACCTCAAGGCCGTCAGTGACAATGACAGCCTGCGCGCCCTCTTCGCAGAAATCGTGCCCGACTACGACCGTGACCGCGTATATCCCAGCGATATCCGCAAACTCTTCACATGGTACAACCTCCTCCGCGATGCCGGCTACGAAAAATTCACCGAAGAAAAACCCGAAGAACCCGCCGACTCAGCCGAAGAATCCCCGGCCGAATAACACCGGTTATCAAGGGCCCCTCCGCGCAACGTAGGGACATTCCTCCGGCAGGTTGCTATGATTAATCGCGAAGCGATGTCCCGGGCTCTCTATGGGAATGCTTCGATATCTTTATACAACATCTATAATGAAGAAAAAAAGATGAGTG
>CAYVZJ010000013.1:0-52896 GCA_964456155.1 uncultured Sangeribacter sp. | reverse complement strand
AATTAAAAAATGTCATGTACTGTAGCCGGAGGCATGTCCGTACGTTCGCGGGGGGATAAAAAATACCGGCACTTTTGGGTGTCGGTATTCTTTATTTTGTTTTCTTTGGATTGTTAGAACGGGAGATCGTCGGAGGAGTCTTCGAATGCGGGGGCTTCAGGAGCGGGCGGGAAACCTGCCGGTGCACCGCCGAAGGGATTGGCGGGAGCGGCGGGTTGAGAGGCTGCCGGCTGGGCGGGAGCAGTGCCGCCGAATGCCTGTCCGGCGTCCGGTTCTTCCTGGGCTCGGTATACTCGCAGATCGGTGTACCAACGACCGTTATATTCGCGGCTCTCGGCATCAACAGATACGGTGTACCAGCGACCCACCTCCATGTGTACGTTTTCGAGTGCGCGACCCATAGCGTCAACTTTTACTTTGCGGGGGTATTGACCGTCTGTCTCAAGAAGCCAACTTTGCTTTGACCAGGGGTTGCCGGTGCGGGCTGATGTGCCCCCCTCAAGGTCAAATTTCTGTATTACTTTACCTTTGAAATCCATTTTATTTTTGTGATATTGATTTTACAATGGGGTGTCTTATGATATAGCAAAGGTAACTAAAAAATCTTAATTAGAGGTGTTTTTGTAGGAAAAAAATAGAGGCGTACGTTGCTCGGTTAGGTTGCTGACGGGTAATGATACTTTTTCCGGGATTTTTTGTTTAAATTTGTATAGTGGTTTAATTTGATAGAAATTTATGGAGTATATAACTAAATATTTTCCTGACCTCTCCCCTATGCAGATTGAGCAGTTTGAGAAGATGCTCAGTCTCTATCCGGAATGGAATGAAAAAATCAACGTCATTTCGCGTAAGGATATCGCCAACCTGGAGATACAGCACATACTGCATTCATTGGCTATAGCACGCTTTCTGCGCTTTACGCCGGGCACTAAGGTGCTGGATATCGGTACAGGCGGTGGTTTTCCGGGTATTCCGCTTGCGGTGCTCTTTCCGGACGTTGAATTTCTGCTGATAGACCGTATCGGGAAGAAGCTGAAGGTGGCGGCCGACGTGGCTGAAAAAATCGGGCTGAAGAATGTCCGCTTCATGCACGGTGATATCGGTGAATGTCACGAGAAGTTTGATTTTGTGGTGAGTCGCGCCGTGATGCCACAGCCGGATTTGCTGAAATTAGTGCGTAAGAATATAGCACAGTCACCGCAGCGCAATGCTCTCCCTAACGGGCTTATAACGCTTAAGGGAGGGGATCTTAGCGGCGAACTGGCGTCTATACGGAAATTTACTGAGGTGACGGATATCGCGCCGATGTTTGGGGAGGATTTTTTTGAGACTAAGAAGATTGTTTATACAAGCATTTATTAGCATGTCATCGCTTCGCGATGTTATAATGAAACATGCCGAAGGCGTTGCTCGGAATGGACGCGGGATTGGAAACATGCCGAAGGCATGTCCGTACGTTGCTCGGATGAGATTCCCGAATGCGTTGCTCGGATATTTCGCTTCGTTATGAATAAAATTATAAGATTATGAATATTAGTATTTTTCAGTTGTCTCTTTTTGGGATTAACACTTATGTGGTGAGTGATCCGGAGACTAAGGATTGTGCCGTGATAGATCCGGGTATGATAACGCCGGAGGAGGAACAGGCCATATCTCACTTTATCGAGTCAAACGGGCTACATCTTACGCATATCATCAACACGCATCTGCATATCGACCATGCGGCGGGTATTTCGTATCTTAAGCGTAAATATGGTGCGGAGGTATATGCACATCCTGCGGATGCACCGTTAGGCGAAAGAATCGAGAATCAGGCCATGATGTTTGGCATCCGTGAGAAGGTGGATAACGTCAGCGGCGCCCGACCGCTTGCTGATGGCGATATTATCCATATCGGTAACGGCGAACTGAAGGTGATACACGTTCCCGGTCATTCTCCAGGTTCGGTGGCTCTGTATGACGCTCAGGACGGCTATCTGATAGGCGGCGATATACTCTTTGCCGGTTCGATAGGACGCACGGACCTGCCCGGTGGTTCTTACGAGCAACTTATTGACGGGATAAAAGGTAAACTTATGTCTCTGCCGTCAGATACTGTGGTGTATCCCGGCCATGGACCGGCGACCACAATCGGCCATGAGGCGCGTCATAATCCTTTCCTGAAGGGCTGAGTAGGTAGCGAATAAGCCGGAGAGAGTATTCCGGTTAATATACAAAAAATGAGGACGACTCTTGCGGGAGTCGTCCTCGTTTTATATGGGTTTGTTATCTATTCTTATTTGTTGATAACGACCTTAGTTGCTTTGCCGTTTGCAACCTTCACGTAGATGCCGTTAGCGGGCTGAGCCACCTTAACACCCTGGAGGTTGAAGTATACGGGAGCCTCTTCTACAGTGAATGCGTCAACAACAGAAGTGTTGTTATCCTTAGTAAGAGTGACAGTCATAGTGTCGAAGTCAACAACGAACTTAACAGAGATACCGTCTTCACCAGATTCGAGAGTGAGCTTGTAAGCGGGAGTGTCTCCGCTGTTGTCAGCCTTAATAGCAGCTGCTTCGCCGAAAGCGATGGGAGCATCTTTAGTAGTTGCACCATAGCGAGTGTAAGCATTTACCTCTTCCCATGAACCCTTTGCAGTGAGGAATGAGAAATAAACGTCAGCGCTTTCCATAGCACCGTTTACTTTAGCAGTGCAAGAGAATACGTTGCCTTCTTTTGTCATCTCAACAGCAGCTGCGGGATCCCATTCGTTGCCATCGATTGTGCCACCTACGAGATAGAGAGCAGCGGGAACAGTGGGAGTCGGGGGAATGGGGGTATCACCTGCAGTATAAGTAACCTTAAGGGTATTAGTTGCGGCTGTGAATACGAATGTAACGTCAGTTGCGGGAGCAGTCAGTTTGCAGTTCTCCATACCGGTGTCAACGAGAGTATATTCAACACCAGACTCAATAGCGCTTTCTACATAGCCAAGCCATGTGCCGTTGCAAACCACTTTGAAGTTGCTGTCAAATGAGTCGAGGTGAAGAGTGTAAACGCCGTCATTGCCAGTGAACTTGTAATCAGCATCGGTAGAATTGTAGCCGTTGAATTCGCCTGCGAGATACACATTCTTCTCACCGGGTGTCGGAGGAATGGGATCGTCACCGCCGCCTCCACCATTTGAGGTGTAGACAACTTTCAAAACTTTTGTGTTAGCATTGAAAGTGAATTTGAGGTCGGTACCTGCAGCAGCGAGTTTAGCATTATCTCCGCCTTCAGATAAAGTGTATTCTACGCCAGATTCAATTGGTGATGAGGTAGAATACCATTTATTATCATAGACGATTTTGAATTGTGCGTTTTCTCCTTCATTAGTAAGCTCAGCAAGCTCAAAAGTGAAGATACCGTTGCCTTCGTCAGTAAATTTGTAATTTGGATCGCTTGAACCCCAGTTTGTAATTTTACCAGCGAAGAATGTCTCTTTAACAATAACAACAGAACCACCGCCAAACAAATTGCCGGTTGCACCTGACGCATCATAGATCATGTTGTCAGCTACCTTTGAATCTCCGGTCTGTTGACCTGCACCATTGTTAAAAATGATCATGTCGTCAGTAGTCTCATATTTGTAATAAGTCTTGGCACCTTCAGTTACAGTTTCAGTAACCTGTACGCCGGGCCAGCCGTTGTTGGAACCACCTGTCCATGTGTAGGCGTTCACCTTAGTCCAGTTGCCGGTATTGTCAAAATACACGGTAGCAGCGTTTGCGACAGATGCGCTCAGCATCAGGCCTGCTGCGAGAAGAAGTAAGTTTTTCTTCATTTTTAGTTAAGATTTTAAGTTATTAAATAAGAATTTATTGTAACGTTAGTCGTTATTTCCTATCTTCAATTTTGGGTATATTTAAGCCTTGCCTAAAATTCTTGACAAATTTAATGTTTAAATTTACAATTACAAAATATTTTTAATATTTTTTTAATTTTTTTACAAAATGCACCCCCGCTGGGGCATGTTATCCGGGTTAAATCTTTGTGCGATAACTGGAAACATGCCGAAGGCATGTCCGTACGTTCGCGGAAGGGCCGCTTTTCGGGATTAGAAACATGCCGAAGGCATGTCCGTACGTTCGCGGCGTGGGATGCTTCAGTTATTTGTTGTTGTAGTGGGTCATGGCGAAGGCTATGCCGCTTAGGGCGTAGGCTTTAATTGCCTCACAGGCTGTCTTCAGGCGCTCGGGCAATTTTTCCATTTCCTCGGCGGGAAATTTGCCTAAGACGAAGTCTATCTGACCGCCTCGGGCAAACTCGTTGCCTATGCCGAAGCGCAGGCGGTTGTATGCCTGCGTGCCAAGTTCGGAGGCGATGTTTTTCAGTCCGTTATGACCCGCATCGCTACCACCGTGACGCAAACGAATCGTGCCGAAGGGCAATGCCAAGTCATCCACTACCACCAAGAGATTTTCCAGCGGCAGTTTCTCCTTATTCATCCAATAGCGTACGGCCACACCACTGAGGTTCATAAACGTGGAGGGCTTGAGCAGCATGAGTTCACAGTTTTTCACCTTCACGGTAGCCATATCTCCGTAACGGCACGAGCGCCACTGCGCGTCCGCACTTTCAGCGAGGGAGTCGACCACCATAAAGCCTGCATTGTGTCGAGTGCCGACATACTCCGGTCCGATATTGCCAAGTCCGACTATAAGAAATTTTTTCATATCTATCTTCTCTGTGTTTTCGTTGCTGACGGCGTCAGAACGAAAAATCGCGCCGGACATAAGGGCCGACGCGAATTTTTTTAGTTTCTGAATTATCATTGCGAAGATTACTGAGCAGCCTTTGCTGCGGCGCCACGAGCTGCACGAGTGAGCTGCACGGCACAAACTACCGCATTCTTGGCGTTCATCAGTTCGAGACCGTCGAAGTGGAGGTCGCCAACTGCCATTGATTTGCCAAGGCCGAGGTTGTCAACGTTGATTACGAGACGCTCGGGGATTTCGCTGTAAGTAGCTTTCACTTTGAGCTTACGCATAGAGAGAGTGAGCTTACCACCGGCTTTCACACCCTCTGCGTGACCTTCGATCTGCACGGGAACCTCCATGATAATCGGTTTTTCGGGATAAACCTCGAGGAAATCGATGTGCATGACGGTATCCTTTACGGGCTGGAACTGAAGGTCTTTGAGGACAGCCTTCTTCATCTCGCCGTTAACTTCGAGATTGATCTCGAAGATGTCGGGAGAATAGATAAGCTTACGTACGTCTTCAGCGTTTACCACAACGTCAGTTGTGATCAGACCGCGCTTTTCGTCAAGAGCCACTACCTTCTCACCGGGCTTAAGAGAGCCGGTAAAGGGAAGCTCCACGAGCTTACCACCGTTGATCACTGCGGGAATTTTACCCTCTTTGCGGAGAGCCTTCACCGATTTCTTGCCTACCACTTCACGCGGCTCAGCTTTCAATTCAAATGTCTTCATTTTATAAAATTGTGTTACTCAAACCAATGCGCCGCAACGCGCAGCGCATCATTCCCATCACACGGGAGGTGAAAGTCGCCTTTCACCGCCACAAAGTTACACAATTAATTCGAATTAACCAAATTTTTCCTCAGATATCGTGCTGATGTCGTGTAGAATACCCTACGTTTGATACCCTACATCCTACACCTCTACCCTATTCTTCATCGTCGTCTTCCCAGTCGAGGAAAAACTCGTCGGCTGCTTCTTCCTTGAAGCGGTTGATCATACGGCCATCCCGCTTTGTAGGACGTCCCAGACCTTTGCGTCTATCCACAAAACCGGCAATTTTGGCCATCTCCAGAATATCATACTGACTTTGGGGAGTGATATTCTCCACATAGTCAGGCACCAACTTAGCGCCGAGTCTGTTTTCCGTAAGCGCCTTGACGCGAAAACTATAGGTGACAGGCGGTTTGCGAACATCGATGACATCGCCCACCTTCACACCGCGTGAGGGCTTGACGACAGTATCTCCAATGCTAACCCTCCCCTTCTTGACCGCTTCAGTGGCAATGGTGCGGGTCTTGAATACGCGCATAGCCCAGAGATATTTATCTACTCTTACTTCTTCTTTCATCTTACATTATTGGTCTAAAGTGAGACGGTCGAGTGTAAGCACCACCTCATTGGCGCTGTTAAGTAGCAGGACGCGATTGCCAGAGATAGGTTTGGCATGGTCAGCATCCTCGAGGGCTACGAGAAAGCGCGTCTCATACTCCGGATTAGGGCAAGCCATGCGCGTAGTGATAAGATCCTGGAAAGAGATTTTATTGGCCGTCTCACGGTCGATCTCAAAAGAGCCATTGAAGATATTACACCCCGTATTGCCGTGTATCTTGCCCTCATCCACGTCAATTACCAGTCTGACATCCGGATTATTGACAGCCTCATCGCCTATGGTGAGCACGCTCCACGAACCGTTGAGAAAATCAAAATTCTGATGCATGAGTACCAAGAGAGGATTCATGTAGGCATCGGTGAGATAGAGATAGTATTCGCTGCCGTTATGATCCCACGTATAGCGCTTCACGTTAGCCAGCGCAGCATTGATATCTATATCCGTAAGACCCGGCTCATTGCACATCATCATTGTAGTGGCTATTTTGCTGAAAGATAGCGTAGAGTCTTCCGGATTATACTGATACTCCGCATTGAGCACATTACAACCGTTATTACCGTATACCCGCTTTTCGGAGGGCACAAACTGGAGGAAGGGAGGCTTGACGCCGACTGTCTTCCGGCCGTTGACCTCCTCGATAGCCCAGTCACCCTTTACGATGCCGTGAGAGAGGTCTTCAGAGGTATACTCCTGACTTTTAGCCTGTAGTTGTATCTGTTCGCGGTCGGAGGGAAGGACGGTCTCCTTCTTGACCTTGCTTTTATTTCCGCCGAAGAGATTATCAAACGTGGAACACCCCGTGAGGAGAGCCGTCAAAGAGAGCGCTATTCCCACTCCGACAAGATATGTATTTTTATTTCTATTCATGCTTTTCTTATCCTATAAATTTATATGACTAAAAGGCGAGCAGCCTGCACATATACTTTCTAATCGCTACTTTCTAATCGCCCCAATGGCGTCGCATCGGATACTTTGTGGGGCGCAACAGGAGTCGCAGCGAAGTGGAGTAAGTGCAGTAATTCCATATCCAGTTGAGCATCACATTAAGCTTATTGCGCATACCTATCAGAGATATAAGATGTATGAACATCCATGCCCACCAGGCCAGTCCCCCACCGAAAGAAATCTTCTTAAGGTCTACAACGGCTTTATTCTTACCCACCGTGGCCATAGAGCCTTTATCATGGTATACGAATTTGGAATTGAAATTACCGTCATTAAGATTTTTTGCCAGATTGATGGCTTGCTGAATGGCGGGTTGGGCCACTTGCGGATGCCCGTTAGGATATTCTTCCGTCTGCATCAGAGCGATGTCGCCAAGGGCGCAGATGCTATCCTCGTAACCCTTTAGTCTATTGTATTCATCCACGAGGAGTCGGCCGCCACGTCCGACAGTCTCTTGCGGCAGGCCCGGCATGGGTTCGCCGCAGACGCCTGCAGTCCATATCAGCGTCTCGCAATATTCCGTGCTGCCATCCGCGTAAGTCACGATTTTGTCCGTATAGCCCTTCATGGTAGTGTTGAGCCGCACATCTACCATAAGATTATGCAGATATTCGAGAGCCTTCTCCGAAGACTTCTCGCTCATGGCGGCAAGCAAGCGATCATTACCCTCCACAAGCGTAATGGAGACATCATCCGGGTTGAGTTCGGGATATTCACGTGGCAGTACATCCCTTTTCATTTCACCGAGCGCGCCGGCGATTTCCACACCTGACGGACCTCCACCCACCACGAGGAAGCTGAGCAGCTGGCGGCGACGGTTGATATCCGGTTGCAACGCACCGCGCTCCAGACGGTCGAGAATCTCATCGCGGGTATGGGCTGCCTCCGCTACGGTCTTTATGCAGAATACATTTTCCGACAGACCGGCCATACCGAAGAAATTATTGGTAGTGCCGGCCGCTATTACCAGTCGGTCGTAACTGATAGTTTCGTAGGAGGTAGTGACGGTCTTATTAGCTGCGTCGATATTCTTGACGTGACCCATATGGTAAGTCACATTTCGCTTGTTCTTAAATTCGCGGCGAAATGGGAAACTTATATTGCTTGCATCCAGGCCGGAGGAAGCTATCTGATAGAATAGAGGTGGAAAAGAATGAAAATTGTTGCGGTCTACGAGTTTTACGTCAAACTTTGACTTGTCAAGACGTTTTGCAAGATTCATTCCGGCAAAACCACCTCCTATAATTACTATTGTCTCTCTTTTCATATCCTTATAACCACTATTGAGCCTTTAAAGTTTTACCGAGGGATTTTTTGCCGATGCATGCTATCTGTGACAGATGGTGCGGAAATCGCAGAAACTGCAGTTGTGATCTTCGGGCACTGCTTCAAATACCTTATCCTTACGATATATTTCCTCCAAGATGGCTTTAAGGTGCTGATTAAATTCCTCCTTGACGTCAGCATAATCAGATACCTCTTTGTCAGCGAGCATAGGCACTCGAACCTCATTCAGATGATTGAGTTTTCTGGCGGTAATCTCATATACCACCAGGGACGGGCTCTGACTGCCATATTTCTCACGCCATTGGTCCCAGCGGGAGAGCATCTCTGCGTAGAACATCAATTGGAAAGAGGGGTCGGAGGAAGACATCTTTTCAAAAAATTCATCGAAAGATTTTTTTTGCGTGTAAACAGCACCCGTCTTGTAATCGACGATGCGCACTCCGTAGAGATTGTTGCCCTTTTCGTCAGTCCCTACCGGCACACGGTCGAGACGGTCGATGAAAAATCTCACGTTAAGGTTGAGGTCATCATTCACCTTATATGTAAGGTCGGCGCCCGATTCGCATCCTAAGATATCGAAGGGAGTAAGAGTCAAATCATGACGCAAGGTAGACTCAAGTTGCAGCTGTATAGCGTTTGCGATTATGGCTGTAGATGGTGGCAGAGGTGTGTCGAGTTCGTCATCGTTGAGCTTATAGAAGTCTTTATTGATTTGCTCGAGCACCATCCTGGAGAGCAATTCCGGAGAGGAAAGATAGCCCTCTATCTTTTCTCGGGTGACGGTTACAGGGATGTCGTAAAGATCCTTTTGCTTGGTATATCCCTCCGGGAGATAGATTTTCTCCATGAGGTGGTGAAATATGTCACCGTGATCAATAGCGTCGAGTATCTCGCTCTTCTTTACATCCGTTTTGATGCCGCAGATCACCTCCAGATAGAATTTGAGCGGACAGATACAATATTTCTTAAGTGTGGTGGCCGACCATCTTCTGGACTTTTCCGCTCCCACTTTATATCTGTCGAGAATGCTCAGCGTAGTGCTGTTGCTCAGCCCCGACTCGTATTGGGTGACCGCGCGGGTAACGGCCATTTTCCTTTCGCTATGTATGATATTCTGCTTGGCGTAAAGGATGTCAAGCTGATGCAGATAGCGTGAGGGTCCGCCTCCGCTCAGACCGATGCGCGAGTCGTAAAGCATTCGCACGCTCTTGGCGCGGCTGATAAGACGATAGAAATAATAGCTGAAGATATTCTCCTGATAATTGGATGGCGGGAGCCCGTAAGCCTTCCGGAGCGTATCGGGAATAAACGTACGTTGGCGCGCGCGGCGAGGCATGATGCGGTCGTTCATAGAGAGAATGATCACATGGTCGAAGTCAAGAAGACGGGTCTCAAGGAGTCCCATTATCTGCAGACCTTCAAGGGGTTCGCCCTCAAAGGGCACAGTCTCAGCCGACAGGAGTCGTTCAGCCTCATAAATAAGGGTGACAGGCTTCATGTTGATCTCATACCTATGGATAACGTCCATGAGATGACGCAGCGCCTTCTGCCATGTGCGGGCATGGACATATTCCAGATTGTTGCGCACGAGTGAGCCTTTCTGACTTTCCATAGCCTCGGCCACGAGTTCCAGAGCATCGTTTAGATATTGGGCCGCCTTCTCGGGGGTGCTTTTTGTAGAAATCTGCCGTAAAAGTCGTTGCCCCCTTTCCGGCAAGAGAGATAGATCTTGGGCGTTGACCACAAGACGGCGTTTTCGAATCATCTCCGCTCTGAACTTTGCTATCTCTCCTGTACCGATGATGGCGTGAGCGAGAGGGTGAGCGAAAAAGCGGTTGAGTTCGTTAATGCCATATCCCACTCCGGCATTGCCTACACGTTGGGTAGACTGCAGTCCGCGTAACAGCGCCATAAAGGTAGCCACGGAAGTCTCTTTGAGAGGATATCCCATCGTAAGGTTGGCCGTACCCAATTCCGTAGGAATGCCATAAAGCATCGGCATGAGCAGCGACTCGTCGGGCAAGACTACAGCCACCTTGACATCGTTGAAGGCCTCCTCCCCTAACTTATGAAGCATGTCGGTGAGTTCTTCGCCGGCGATTTTAGCCTGAAGGGCATTGGAGGGAGAGGAGATAATCTCCAAATGCGCTGGGAGACCTGCAATGTTAGACTCCAGGAGGTATTCATCCAGCCATTCCGGGTGGGGATATTTCTTCTTATTGATAGCGACAAACCGTCCGGCGGGGTTGTCTTTGTCGGCAAGGACAGGTCCGGTAGCATCCCATACGAAATCAGTGAGCGGGTAGGAATGATGCTTGTCAGTAGAAGTCAGTAGGGAGAGTGCCTTGAAAATACCTCGTTCCGCGCCCGACAAAGCATTAAATCCTATCATGACAATCTTTTTCCAGGGCAGGGTATTTTCGATGCCTGACTCCAAGCGCTGCATGGCGAGGCGATAGGCCTTGCCGGTGGTGGCCATTCCCTGCTCGGCCAAAGCCTTATCAAAAAGCTCGTAAAGCGGGCTTAGGATCTGCCATAGATAGATGAATTTCTTTCGGGCTTCGCGCTTTTTGGTTGAAGGATTTTTCTTATCATCATCCTCTTCTTCCTCTTCATCGTCGAAAGAGTCGAAAGAGCGCCAAAAAGACTCCGTCGACTCATATAGATTCTTTCCGAAGTATTCAGTCACCACCTCTTTCTGCTCATCGGTGAGATAATCGGTGGCTATGGAGCGAAAATCCTTCAGGTTTTTGAATATCACGTCGGCGTCCACATTGTGGAGGTCGACATCGCTGAAATCCTTCAAGACGGTATCACCCCATATTCGGAAAGAATCGAAACTGAGATTGTCGGGCAATTCGGTTTGCGACACCCCCGGCGCCATCAATTGCAGATAGCACTTGTATAGCTGCATTAGCATATCGAGACGAGTGGCTATCTGACGTTGTGACAGAAAAGTCACGAAATCGGTGATATTGGTGACTTCGGGAGCAAGAAAAGTGCCGTTGACCTCCTCGCTGAGATATTTCAGGAAGAAAGTGCCCGCACGTTTATTGGGAAAAACGAAACAGATGTCGGACAGATGGATGTCGTCGGTAGCGATGCCTCGGCCATATCGCCGAGCATATCCTTTTGCTACGGATTTAAGGAATGGTATCATACGTTACAAAGGTAATACAATCTTGACACACTTCAATCAAAATCATCAGTTAATATTGAAGCTATCAGAAATTAATATTATAATTAATGTATCTCGTTTTGCAAGTTTGTTAAAATTAATTAAATTTGCATTTCACAAATTAATACAAATATTGAGAAAGGTTACCCCGATGCAATTCAAGGATATAATCGGACACGAAGAGGCCAAAGCGGCGTTGAGGGAGATGGTGGATAGAGGCCGAATTCCCCATGCGTTGTTATTATCGGGCGTACCGGGTATAGGCAAGATGCGTCTTGCCCAGGCCTTTATTCAGTATATAAATTGTGAGAACCGGAGGGATGGCGACAGTTGCGGAGTGTGCCCCTCTTGCCGGCGCATTCAGAAATTCTCAGAGCCTGACGTACATTACATCTATCCATTCGTAAAGCGTAAGACTCAGAAAATCAATGTATCGGGGGATATCCGGGAGCTATGGATCAAGATGCTTGAGGAGTATCCCTATATGCCGGTGCGCGAATGGCTCAGAATAATAGAAGCCGGCAATTCCCAGCCATCGATATACGTGACAGACAGCGATGTGATTGCGGAGACGGCTTCCCTCTCAGCGTATGCTTCCAGATATAAAATATTTGTGATATGGCTGCCGGAGAAGATGCAGGCGGCTGCCGCCAATAAGTTGCTAAAACTGATAGAGGAGCCCTTTGAAGATACAATCTTCATTGCCGTGAGCAATGATGCGTCAAGTATTTTGCCTACCATCTATTCACGCATGCGCAGAATAGATATGAAGCGGCCTGACAATGAGACGGTGACAGCGGCTTTGATAAGCATGGGAGAGACGGAGGAGAGAGCAAGGGAGATAGCACGTCTGGCGGGTGGTGACTTGCAGAAGGCCTTTGACCTTGTGACTTTCAAGGGTGAGAATGCAGAATTTGGGGAGGCGTTCAGAAACGCGATGAGGTTGGCGTATGCCTGCAAGGCCGGCGAGCTGCGGACGTTGGCAGACAGATTTAACGATATGGGACGTGAAAAGGGAGTCAGGCTTTTAGACTATTTTGCGGCTCAGGTGAGAGAAAATTTCATAGCTAATCTTCGCATGCCCGTGCTTAATGTAATGACGGGAGATGAGGAGGCGTTCTCTCAAAAGTTTGCCCCCTTTATCCACGAAGCCAACGTAGAGGATATTCTGACAGATATTGATGATGCCTCACGCGATATAATCAGAAATGCCAACGGCAAATTGATATGGTTTGATTTTCTCTTGCGGTTGATGACCAATATCAGAAAGAAAAGGTCGTAGAGTCAGAAATAAGGTCAGAAATAAGAAAATCAGCAATCATATCAGAAATATTATAGATAACATAATTTCATTAGTAATTTAAAATTTTAACAAAATATCAAGATACCATTATGAAACCCACATTGTTTATTCTTGCTGCCGGCATGGGCAGTCGTTATGGTGGCCTTAAGCAGCTTGATGGACTCGGTCCGTCGGGCGAAACGATTATGGATTACAGCGTATATGATGCGATTCGGGCCGGCTTCGGCAAGATCGTCTTCGTAATACGTCATGATTTTGAAGAGGAATTTCGTGAGAAGATTTTATCCAAATATGAGGGACACGTGCCGGTGGAGGTAGTGTTTCAGGACATCAACAATCTTCCTGAAGGCTTCAAGCCGAATGCTGAACGCACCAAACCCTGGGGCACGAATCATGCCGTATTGATGGGTAAGGATGTGATCAAGGAGCCATTTGGAGTTATCAATGCCGATGATTATTATGGTGTTGAGTCTTTCCGTCTTCTTGCAGACTTTCTCCGCTCTGTGGAGGGTAAAAAAGGTGAATACTGCATGATAGGTTTCCGTATAGAGAACACATTGAGCGAGAACGGCGGTGTATCGCGCGGGCTTTGTCAGGTGTCCGAAGAGGGTTATCTCACCGGAGTGAAGGAGTGTCACGGCATCCAGCGTAAAGGCGAAGAACTGATACAAGTGCTTGAAGACGGCACGGAGGCTGCTTTTCCGGCAGGAGCGAGTGTGTCGATGAACCTCTGGGGCTTTACTCCCGATTATTTCGACTATTCAGAGCGAGAGTTTATCAAATTCCTTCAGGAACATTCTGATGAACTGAAGTCAGAATTCTATATACCGACAGTAGTAAATACCCTTATCCAGAACGGAGAGGCTACCCTTAAGGTTATACAGACTCCGGCTAAATGGTTTGGCGTGACGTATGCCGCCGACCGTCAGGATACGGTGGATATGTTCCGACGTCTTGTAGATGAGGGCTTATATCCGGAGAAATTATTCTAAGACGTCTTATCAGTAAAGGTGATAAAGACAAGTCTTAGGAGTATTCACAAATATTTTCAGACAAAGACCATGACAAGAATATTGGTAACAGGCGGAACGGGTTATATCGGTTCACACACGGTGGTGGAATTGCAGAATGCCGGCTATGAGGTGATTATCATAGACAATCTTTCTAATTCAAACATAGGAGTGCTTGACGGCATAGAGCGCATCACCGGCATTCGTCCAGCTTTCGTGGAGGGTGACGTGACGGATATGTCAACTCTCCGGCATCTTTTCGAGACCTATCCAGGCATAAAAGGCATCATCAACTTTGCAGCCTCCAAGGCTGTGGGTGAGTCGGTGCAGAAACCTTTGATGTATTACCGCAACAATCTCGTGTCGCTTCTAAATCTTCTTGAGGCGATGCCCGAATATGGTGTAAAGGGTATTGTATTTTCATCCTCATGCACAGTATATGGCGAGCCGGATGTCAATCCGATAGACGAAACAGCACCCATAAAGCCGGCCACTTCTCCCTACGGCAACACCAAGCAGATATCCGAAGAGATTATCACTGATACAATTCATTCCGGAGCTCCGATAAAGAGTATCATCCTGAGATATTTCAATCCCGTAGGTGCTCATCCGAGTGCAGAAATCGGTGAGTTGCCCTTAGGTGTGCCCAATAATCTCATCCCCTATCTGACTCAGACGGCAGCCGGAATACGCGAGAAGCTGACCGTATTCGGTGATGACTATGATACACCTGACGGCAGCTGTATCCGTGATTTCATCGATGTGGTAGACCTTGCAAAAGCGCATGTGATTGCAATGAAGCGTATGCTTGACAACGAAGACACTGATGCTATCGAGATATTCAATCTCGGCACCGGTCGCGGACTCTCCGTGCTTGAGCTGATAGACTCTTTCCAGCGGTCTACGGGTGTCAAGGTGCCATACGTCATAGGTGCAAGACGTGAGGGAGATATCGAAAAGATATGGGCTGCGCCTCATAAGGCTAACGAAGTGCTCGGCTGGAAAGCAGACACGCCGATAGATGAGACTATGCGCAATGCCTGGAGATGGCAATGTAAGATTACTGAGGCCAAATGATTGATTTAGACCCCTGCGTTAACATTTTTTGTGGAAAGGGGTCTAAAGAAAATAATTAATATTATACATAATACATTAATTTTAACTTTATGACAAGACATCTTCTACGAGCTCTGCTTCCGGCGGGAGCGCTGTTGATCATGACGGGTTGTATGGATAAGGATTACGACCTGAATGATCTTGACAAGACATCTGCCATTAAGGTAAATGACCTTGTTTTCCCACTTAATGTGGCTGATATTACTCTTGAAAACGTGATTGATACAGATGACCCGAATGCATCCTTTATCACTCTTAAAGACAATCAGGGAAAGGAGTATTACGCTTTCCGTCGTACGGGTGACTTCCATTCCGATGACATTATGATCAAGATATTTGAAGTACATCCTCCGACGGACCTGGAACCTACCACATCTCCCGCAACCAAGAAGGATGATGACGACCCTGACGTAGACATCAGTGCTTCTATCAAGTATGAGATAGAACCGATGGAGAAGAAATTCAAATATGAGATCAAGAATGTCGAAGATAAGGTAAAGAGCGTAGACGAGGTAGAGACTCCCTCTTTCTATATCACAGTATCTCTCACCGTGCCTCAGAACATGATGACTAATGTCACCAGCATGATCTTCAAGAACATAAAGATAAAATTTCCGAAAAATCTCAGAGAGTATGCTAATGCAGACGGATCGGTTACTAAACCTGCTGTCAGCAATATCGGTAAATATGATGCGGAGACCGGCATTCTGACAATAGACAGATACGTTTCCACAAAGGCCGAAACAGATTTGACCATCAAAGCCAACGTGCTTGATCTCGGAGGTATTGAGAATGTCAATAATACATTCGATTATCAAAATGAGATTGACTTCCTGGAAGGCGAGGTAATCCTTAACAGTAATAATATAGGTGCTCTGCAGCATGACTTCGTGTTTGCAGCCAAATATAAGCTTCCCGGATTTGACGTAACGCGCTTTACCGGTGATATAGATTATACCATTGAAGGTCTTGACTTTGATCCGGTAGACTTGAGCGATATGCCTGACGTGCTTGATGACCCGCAGACAAAAATCAAGCTTGCCAATCCACAGATTTACCTTACTATCCACAATACTTGCGAACCTTATAATATAGGTGGTTCACTTGGTCTTGAATTAAGCGCCATCCGTCCAGAAGGAGAAAGTTCCTACCCGCTTCCGACGCGCATCAACGTTTTCGGTGATCACGTGGATAATAAATACGCTATTTCTCCGGCGGGCAAGAGCCTTTCCCCCATTGCCGGTTATACTGCTGCCGAGGGTACTGAATTGATAGAATTCACAGATCTCTCCAATGTGCTTTACGGCAGTGCCGACAAGGGCTATGGTATCCCCAGACAAATCGAAGTAGGCTTTGAGACACCTCATATTTATGGTAAGGCCAAGCGTTTCCCCTTGGGTAAGAAAATCGATGCTGTCAGCGGTGACTATCAGTTCCTCGCTCCGATAGCTCTTGATAACGGCTCTATGATAGTCTATACCGGTAAGACAGACGATTGGGGTCTTGACGACTTGAAGGTCAGCAAGATGAACCTCACCACAACCTGCAAGTCAACTCTCCCTGCAGAAATGAAGCTTTACGCCTATCTGCTCAATAAGAAGGGTGACAAGATGGGTAAGTGCGAACCTATCATTATCCCGGCTAATTCTGAAGAGGAAATCAACTTCACAATCGTTCCTGCAGAGGGAGAGGGTGAATACATGATGGAGGTTGACGGACTCTATTATGAGGCGATAGCCGTGCAGAACAACACATACGACTCACCTAATGATGTGCCTGTGCTCACTCCGGAGATGAATCTCTCTCTCGGCAAACTTCAACTTAAGGTGACCGGCGAATACGTGACTGATTTTGAAGATAAAGACGACGAGTAATAATATCTAACAGACTATTGTAACAATGAAACGAATAATAAAAAGAATAGCACTGGCAACATTGATATTATCACCCGTTGCCGCGACAGCGCAAAATACATACTCAGGTTATTTCCTCGACAACTATCTGTATCGCTTCGAGATGAACCCCGCGATGCTCGAAATCGACAATAAGGCATTTGTAGGTATTCCCGTGATAAGTGATCTGAATGTTGGTATGCAGGGTAATCTTCATGTGTCAGACATACTCTATCCTTCAAGCAAGTATGACCCGACAAATCCCAAGAAGACACTGCTCTTTTCCAATCCTAATGTGCCGGCTTCAGACGTGCTCAAAAACCTCTCCACTAATAACAAACTCGGTGTAGAGACTAAAATCGACCTGATAGCATTCGGCTTCAAGGCCTTTGGAGGTAACAATGCCGTGACTATTTCTGCAGTAGCCAATGGCAACGTAGCAGCTCCTAAATCACTCTTCTCTCTTATCAAGGAGGGTGTGGAGAATAAAACCTACGACATCAAGGACTTCCGTGTGAATGCTTCAGGCTATGCACAGTTGCAATTAAACCATCAGCGTGACCTCGGCAAATACGTGCCCGGTCTGAAGGCAGGTGCTGCTTTCAAGATGCTTTTCGGCCTTGCAAATGTGGATGCATATTTCAATAAAGCTCATCTTGAACTCGGTACTCAAGACTGGATCGGTGTGACCAACGCTGATATATACACAGCATTAAAGGGTGCTCGCTACAAGATGGATTACAATGAGACTGCCGACCGCGAATACGTCAACGGTATTGATAACATAGGTGTCGGTCTGGTGGGCTTCGGTATCGGTTTTGACCTTGGTGCCACTTACAAATGGAGAGACTTCAATTTCTCTCTCTCACTTCTTGACCTCGGCTTTATCTCCTGGAATAACGTGCAGCACGCTTCAACTGAGGGCGACCGCACTATCAACACTGACGCTTATACCTTCACGGTGGGCGATAAGAAGGATGAGAATGGCAACGTAGTGGAAGACAACACTTGGGATGACTTTAAAAACAATATCTCAGACCTCTATCAGCTCTCTTACGTTGGTAAGGACGGCTCACGCACACGCGGTCTGAGAGCAACTCTCAACTGGGGCGTGGATTATGAGTTCCCCTATTACCGCAAGCTTCACTTCGGTATGGTCAACTCTACCAATTTCAACAGCCTCTTTACAACTACAGAGTTCCGTTTTTCAGCCAACGTACAGCCTGTGAAATGCTTCAGTGCTTCAGCTAATATGGTGGCCGGCACTTACGGCGTAGGTTTCGGATGGTTGGTAAATGTCAACGTGACCGGCTTCAACTTCTTCTTGGGTATGGACCACACACTTGGCAAACTCGCCAAGCAGGGTATACCTCTGAATTCGAATGCAGAAGTCAACTTCGGTATCAATATCCCCTTCTGATACGTATAGCATAATCATACAAGAAATGCCCGCGTCCTCATCCGGCGCGGGCATTTAATATTATTATTACATAAATCTGCTACATAGTAACTAATACCACTCTCCACAAAAATTGTTAACGCAGGGGTCTAATACCTCGTAACTCGTAACTATGACCTAAAACTTACCTCTTGACTGCATGCGCTTCATCTGGGCCATCTGAGCCATCATTTTGGCCTTATTCATGCCTGTGGCGGCGCGCATCATCTTGCGGGTGTCTTCAAACTGTTTGAGTAGCTTATTTACCTCCTGAATAGAGGTGCCGGAGCCTTTGGCGATACGCTCACGACGTGAGACATTGATAATCTCCGGGTGTTGACGCTCTTTTGGGGTCATGGAACCGATGATAGCCTCAATGCCCTTAAAGGCGTCATCCGGTATGTCGATATCCTTAATGGCTTTTCCAATGCCCGGAATCATGGAGGCAATCTGCTTCAGATTACCCATCTTCTTTATCTGGCTTATCTGATCGCGGAAGTCATTAAAATCAAACTTATTGCGGCGTATCTTCTCTTCGAGCTTCTTGGCATTGTCTTCATCATATACGTTGGTGACGCGCTTGATGAGTTCGTCAAGGTCTCCCTGACCGAGGATACGGCTTGCCATACCTTTCGGATTAAACTCCTGAAGGTCTTCAAGCTTTTCACCTACACCGACAAATTTGATGGGTTTGTCTACGACAGCTTTAATACTGATGGCAGCACCACCCTTTGTGTCACCGTCAAGTTTGGTAAGAATGACGCCGTCGAAATCAAGACGGTCGTTGAATGCTTTGGCAGTATTGACGGCATCCTGACCGGTCATGGCATCAACTACAAAGAGAATTTCCTGCGGATTGACGGCCTTCTTGAGATTTTCAATCTCGTCCATCATCTGCTCGTCGACGGCCAGACGGCCGGCGGTATCAATTATGACGACGTCAAGGTGATTTGCTTTTGCGTATGCAATACCCTTTTTGGCAATGTCAATTACGTTTTTATTGTCATCTTCAGAAAAGACGGGGACGTCGATGCTTTTGCCGAGGATACGAAGCTGTTCAATAGCAGCGGGACGATAGACGTCACAGGCCACAAGAAGTGGACGTTTCTTTTTGCGTGAGGTGAGGTATTTGGCAAGTTTGGCAGAGAAAGTAGTCTTACCCGAGCCCTGGAGGCCGGACATAAGAATCACGGTAGGATTGCCGGAAAGATTGACGGGAGCCTCGTTGCTGCCCATCAGAGCGGCCAATTCCTCATGAACGATGGTAATCATCAGCTCGCGGGGATTGACGCTTCTGAGCACCTCTCTACCCAATGCTTTCTCCTTGACGGTCTTGACGAAATTTTTGGCAACGGAATGGCTTACGTCAGCAGCCATAAGCGTGCGTTGCACCTCCTTGAGAGTATTGGCTACATTAATCTCACTGATTTTGCCCTCACCTTTGAGGGTCTTAAAAGCGGATTCGAGCCTTTCTGATAATTTTTCAAACATATATCTTATTTCTATAACTTATTAGTAGCGGTGGCGGGAAAGATGACTGTCGGCTTGAAAGTACGCGCTTCCTCCGGAGTCATTTGGGCGTAAGTCATTATGATTATTACATCTCCCGGCTGTGCCTTACGGGCGGCTGCTCCATTGAGGCAAATCACGCCGCTACCCGGGTCGCCCGCTATTACATACGTGTCGAGCCTCTCTCCGTTATTGTTATTTACGATCCAGACACGCTGCCCCGGCAGGATGCCGGCGGCCTCGAGCAGGAGAGAGTCGATAGTAATGCTGCCTATATAGTTAAGATTCGCCTCGGTCACTGTGACGCGATGAATCTTGGACATCATCATCTCTATGAGCATGATTAAATCTCTTTACGGTATGCGATATTATCTATAAGTCTTACTTTGCCGTTATACACGGTGATACACCCCACGATCCAGGGTGACTCGATCCATTCCTCAACTGGGAGGAGCGTACGGGCATCGACGATTTCAAAGTATTCCACTTCCATCTCCTCCACGGCATTGATACGGCTCACTACGTAGTGGTGAGTCTCTCTGACGGAGTGAGTCCGGCTGTAGTCAACACTTTCGGACAGGGCTTTATATATTTCGGGAGCGCGATGGCGCTGGTCGTCGGTGAGGAGTGCATTTCGGCTTGAAAGTGCCAACCCGTCGTCAGCTCTCTTTATGGGACACGCCACTATCTCGATATTGATGCCTTCAGAAGCTATCATATTGCGTATGACGGCTATCTGCTGGAAATCCTTTTCTCCGAAATAAGCCACATCAGCTTGAGTGAGTCGGAAGAGACGGCTTACAATCTGTGCAACTCCCTGGAAGTGTCCGGGACGCATCTTTCCCTCCATCACTTCAGCAGCACTGCCCAAATCATAAACATGGGCTGAGGCTTCTTCCGTGCCGTTGGGATAAACCTCCTCTACGGAAGGCATAAAGACAGCCGAGACACCCGCCGAGGCGAGTAATTTGATGTCTTTCTCCTCATCTCGCGGATAGGAAGCGAGATCGTCCGGGTTGTTAAATTGGGTCGGATTGACAAATACGGATACTATAGTGACTGCATTGTCAGCCACTGAACGTTCCACCAATGACAGGTGTCCCTCATGGAGTGCTCCCATTGTGGGGACGAGACCTATACGTTCTGCTTTATTGCGGGCTGCCGAGACATATTCGACAAGCTCTGCGGTAGTTTTGATTATTTTCATTACAATACACCTTTTGTGATAAAGTCGGTGTTACGGGCTACAAAATTAATCAAAATAGCTCATATAACATTCCAATATGGGATGAAAAACGAATTTTCAAGGTTTTTTCAACTATTTTTTGTAACTTTGCAGTCAGCAACGGTATTAAATACCGTGTAAATGGTAAAGAATGGCAGATAAGAAAATACTATTCATTTCTCAGGAGATATCTCCCTACCTTCAGACCGGCGATGCGTCCGATCTGGGTCGTAAATTGCCCCAGAGCCTGCCCGGAAAACAATATGAAGTCCGGGCCTTTATGCCAAAATTCGGAAGTATCAACGAGCGCAGAAATCAGCTGCATGAGGTGATAAGACTCAGCGGTCTCAATATAGAGATTAATGACAATGACCATCCGCTGATTATCAAGGTGGCGTCTATGCAGCCATCGCGCACACAGGTGTATTTCATTGACAGCGAGGATTATTTCCAAAAGCTTTCTGATGAAGAGGATGAGTATGGCTTCAATAGAGATGACAATGATGAGAGATTTATATTCTTCTCACGGGGCACTATAGAGACTGTGAAAAAATTGCGCTGGGCTCCGGATATCATTCAGTGTACGGGCGTGGTGACTGCTCTCACTCCGATATACATCAGAAATATGTATGCCGATGAAGCCTCGTTTGTCAACTCCAGGATAATCTATACGGTGATGCCGGGTGAAATCACAGGCAGTATTGATGCTAACATTATCAATAAGTTGCGTGAGGATAAAGTGGCACAGGAGTATTTGGATATCATTCCTGTAGAGGGTCCGATAGACACTCTTCTCCTTCACAAGCTTGCCATCAAGGCTTCAGATGCCGTAATTTTCCATACAGAAGTCCCTGATCCCGAGCTTCTGGAATTTGTTGAGTCGTTAGGTCTCCCCTATGCGACGCTTGAAGAGACGGGAAGTGACCCTAAAAAGTTCTTACAGTTTTTTGACAAGGTCTTAGACCAAAACTCTCCCCAAAAATGAAACGTTCAAGCATTTTGACCTCACTGGTGATTCCGGCAATGGGAGCACTTATGGGATTATCAGCCTGTAGTGATGAAGTGAGCCCTATCGGTCCTTCAATAGCAGACTCCGAGGTCACCGTATATGTAGACTCCTCTTTTTATAACCTTCACGGCAGAATCATCGCTGCTGATAAAATAGACGCACGATCCTCATTTAATATATTGGGTCATATCAAGGTGCCCGAATATGGAGAACTCTCCGCCTCGTATGTCACACGCCTGATGACAGCCGGAGAAATGCTGATTCCGGACTCTATCACTGTAGATATGGTCGACTCTATGAGAGTAGTTTTTGAGGTGCCTCGCAAATCGATAGTCGGTGATACTCTTGCTCCGCAGCAACTTACCATCTATCGCCTTACTCGTCAATTGCCGTCAGACATAACAAGTGATTTTGATCCTACCGGCTATTATGATTCTTCGAAGCCTGCTGGACTTGCTAATTATACTCTCTCCGGCCTTGCGCTTTCCGACTCCGCATTCAATAAGCTGAAGGCTTTACCGGTGTCGGTGACGCTTCCGCGCGAGTGGGCCACAGATATCTTTACCGCATATCGTAATGATCCCTCCATCTTCCAATGGCCGGCATCGTTCAATAAGGTATTTCCCGGCATTTACGTAAAGCCTACTTTCGGCCGAGGTGCCATAACAGCTGTCAGTGCCGCTCGTTTTTATACATATTGGCATCATACCGTAATGCGTACGGAGGTTATCAACTCCGAAACTGTAAAACATCCTGTGCTGATGAAAGACTCTGTATGTCTCATGTCAACGGCTCCGGAGGTGCTGGCAAGCAACAATATCCGATACACACCCTCACAGTCAGTGCTTGATGCAGTGGCTGCCGGTGAGACTATCATCACCACTCCCTTAGGTTATCGTGCAGCTTTCACATTTCCTTTTGAGGAATTATTACAGAAATATATTGAAGCTTCCAAAGAGCTTGCTATCATCAATAGTCTTTCCCTTGCCATACCGGCACAGGCTGTAGACAATGAATTTGGTCTTGGTGTAGCCCCCAACCTCTTGATGATCAGAACGTCGGAAGTTGAAGATTTCTTTGCCAATTCCAAGGTGCCTGATAACAAAACTTCTTTCTCAAGTACATATTCAGCTTCCGACGGCGTGTATCTCTTCAATCAGATGAGACATTACATAGTGGAGATGAAAGATAAGATGGCTACTGCCACAGCTGAAGAGCTTGAGGATATGTGTGACTTTTCGCTTATTCCCGTCGAACTTAACACTGAGGTATCCACCAATGCGGATGGTTCTACCACTACATACGTGACGGGATGCACTCCCTATCTCACTACACCGACAATCACCCGGTTGCGCCTTGATAAGGCTCTTATAGTATTTACTTTCACACATCAATACATAGACTGATGGAAATAATTGATGGCAAACTGATGGCTCAGCGACTCAAGGAAGAGATCGCTGCCGAAGTGAATAAAATGAAAGAGAATGGTGAGCGTGTGCCTCATCTTGTTGCTGTCATAGTAGGACACGACGGAGGTTCGGAAGCATACGTAGCCAACAAAGAAAAAAACTGCAACGCAGTAGGCTTTAAATCCACCAACCTTCGCTTTGAAGAGACAATCACCGAGGAGGAATTGCTTGCCGAGATTGAAAAGCTGAATAACGATCCCGAGGTTGACGGCTTCATCGTGCAGATGCCACTCCCCTCTCATATAGACTCTCAGAAGATTACCGAGGCTATCTCTTGGAGAAAGGATGTGGATGGTTTTCATCCCATCAATGTCGGCCGGATGAATATTGGTCTTCCGGCCTTTCGCCCGGCTACTCCCTCCGGTATCATCGAATTGCTCAGACGCTATGATATACCTACCAAAGGGAAGCATGCCGTAGTGATAGGTCGCTCCAACATAGTAGGCAAACCGATAGCGTCAATGCTGATGCAGAAAAGCTATCCGGGAGACTGTACAGTGACAGTATGTCATTCTGCCACGCCTGACCTTAAGGAACAGTGCAGAAGAGCCGATATATTAGTTGCGGCACTCGGCAAACCCGGTTTTGTGACCGCTGACATGGTGAAGGATGGAGCCGTAGTGATTGACGTCGGCACATCGCGTGTGCCTGACCCGACAAAGAAATCCGGCTCCCGTCTATGTGGTGATGTCGACTTTGAAAATGTAGCGCCCAAATGCAGCTATATCACTCCCGTGCCGGGAGGCGTAGGTCCGATGACCAATTGTATACTTCTCCTCAATACACTTGCCGCACGCAAGGGCAAGGTGCCGGGAGAATCCTGAATATAAAACATGAACATAGCAGGTCTTCTTTTATTCTCGTTGGTATCATTTCTGACGGGAACCGACACCCCGGGGCAACCCGTGGGTGCCGATTTGCTTTTTGTAGGTGATGCCATGCAGCATCAAGATCAGTTGAATCAAGCCAAGTCAGAAGGAGGTGGAGCAACCTATGATTATTCCGACTGCTTCACGCTCATAGCTCCGATGGTGACAGAGGCTGACTACGCTGTAGTAAATCTTGAGGTGCCTCTCGGCGGCGGTCCGGATTACTCCGGGTATCCTTGTTTTTCAGCACCCGACTCTTATGCTGAAGCTCTTCGTGATGCCGGTTTTGATCTTTTTCTGACTGCCAACAATCATTGCCTTGACCGCTTTGACAAAGGAGCGAGACGCACGCTGACGGCTCTTGACAGAATCGGAGTAGATCATATAGGTACATATCACGATGCTGCTCAGCGTGATTCGCTTGTGCCTTTTATTAAAGATATAAATGGTATCCGGTTTGCCTTCCTCAATTACACTTATGGCACGAATGGTATTAATCCACGCGACGGAGTAGAGGTGGCATTGATAGACAAAGAGAAAATAATAAAAGAGATTTCTGAGAGCCGTAAAGCCGGAGCAGAGATAGTCTGTGTCACGGTGCATTGGGGCATTGAATATGTGCTTCATGAAAATGCAGCGCAACGCGACATCGCTAATTTTTTGGTGGATCAGGATGTCGACCTCATCATCGGAGGGCATCCTCACGTGATTCAGCCCATGAAGGTGGTGCACAATGATAAGTCAGATAAGGATGTGCTGATAGTGTATAGTCTTGGCAATTTTATATCAAATATGAAGACTATCGATACCCGAGGCGGTGCATTGGTAAAAGTGCGTGTAGAGCGAGATGAGAACGGGAGAGCACGGTTCAAGAATGCTCAATATGACACCCTCTTTTCGGCAAAACCAGAGGGTAAGGGCACAAACTTCCGGGTTGTCCCCTCTTCGAAGGCTGACCAAATACCGCCTGCTCAGCGTAATCATTGGATAATGTTTGACAAATCAGCGCGTCAAATCTTTGACAGCTGCAATATCGGCGTTCAGGCGGTTGATACTAAATAAAGCCGATCTATACATAAAAAGCATCAAGTAAAATAGTCACAACATCGATGAGTATAAAATAAATCGGTGAGCCTTCAGGAAGGCTCACCGATAATTTTATACCGATTAAAATATTATGTTTTAGTATAAAGTAGATTATTTAACGATCATTACTTTCTTACCGTTGATGATGTAGAGACCGGCATCAAGTGAGTTGATATCGCTCTTTTCAGCACCATTGTATACGAGGCGTCCGTCGATAGTATAAACTACATAAGACTCAGCAGCATCGATAGCAGCAACACCTGTAGGCACAACAGTATAAGTGTATACGAAATCTACACCGTTCATCGGCTCCCCGTCAAGCATGAATGTATTATTGGGCAAGCTGAGGGTGTAAGTGCCTGCTTTCTGGTACATGGCAGCTGAATAGCCCCAATCCGCATCTGTGTTGAAATGCAAAGTCCATGTATAAGTTGGATTTTCCTCAGATAAAGGAACAACCTCTGAAACGAGCTGAATATTCAGTTCGTCGCTGTTGTTGGGATTGATGGCAGGAAGATATTCAATTTCTCCTGTCTGTTCATCCGTGAATGTCAACTGAATCCAGTCGGGCCATGTGTTGGCGGGAGCGGGCTGGATGTCAGCAGTAGCAGTAAAGATGTAAGTCATCATGCCACCGTCAGCGCCATTGCCGTAATCAGCGGTGGTAACGTTGGTGCACTCCGCAGTGGGGAATACAGTTACGAGATAGTCTTTGAGTTCGGGTTTGGGAGCCGGAGCAAAACCTGTTACGTCGTAAGTGACGGTGAGGCCTGCAAAGTTTCCGGGCTGATCGACCTTAAAGTTGGCGATACCTACAGCCACCTTGTCAGGATTCACTGTGAAAGTATATTTACCTGCGGGCCAAACAGTCTCTGCATTACCAAATTCGAAGGTTATGACACCGTTGCTTGCGGAAGGATAAAGGACACTGCGGTAGAATGTACCATCTTCATTAGTGATAGTGGCAACCGGCTCGTCAGTGAGCATAGAGTAAGCTACGAGGTCGGTATCCAGATATTTGGGGAATGCCAGCTCGATAACGCCGAGTTTATCTACAGAAATAGTCGGCATGGGGTTAAGGTTGTAAGTGAAATCAATTTCATCATCATCGCCACCATTGCCTGAGCCTGCATACTCAAATGTATATTCACCACCTTCTACATCCACACCGTTGTAAGTCAGGAAACCATCGCTGAATACGAGGCGATATGTGCCGGCAGTATTGAGCTGTACAACGGAATAGAAGTCAAGAGTGAGTTCTCCAAGCCAAAGATCAACTAAAGAACTTGAAGTGCCTTCTGAAAGAAGAAGAGTGTCATCAAGATAGAATGAAACTTTAGCTGTAACTGATTTTGACAGAGCTACTCCTGAAGCAGCAAGGAATGAGAATTGGTTGGGTGCGATGGCATCTGACACATCACCCATGCCATCATTCAATGATGTATCCCATCCGCGAGCATCCGCCAATGTGAGAAGCTCCTTGAGTTGCGGCTTGGAGGGAGCCACGACTTCGCCAAACTGGAATGTGTATTCGCCACCTTCCACGCTTTGACCTCCTGAAGTGAGGAAATCATCGCTGAATACAAGACGGTAGAGGCCGGGAGTCTTGGATTGAACCTCAGAATATAAGTCGATGCTTAATTCACCGAGCCAAAGATCTACGCCGAGACCGGTAGTGCCTTGTGAAGCCAGAAGTGTATCTTCAAGATACAAAGAAACTGTGGCAGTGGTAGAGTTGGAAAGAGCTACGCCCGAAGCCGTGGTAAATGAGAATTGATTGGGAGCCATGTCAGTTGACGCTCCACCCATTCCGCCATCCAAAGAAGTATCCCATCCGCGAGCTTCCTCCAGAGTGAGAACATCTTGAACGGTCAATGAATAGGCCGGTGCGCTCATAAGAGCAGCCATAGCCAAAAGAGTAAATGTCTTTTTCATTGCATGTGTTAGTTAAAGATTAATATTTCGGTATAATATGCAAATGTAATGAAATATTATTATTTTTGAAGAATGAATATTAAAAAAGATTGCAAATAATTAAAAAATCCTCTGGAAATGATAATTACAACCTTCATATTTCATGACTGTTTTGTAGTAAAGACGCCGGCAGCAGTGCTTGTGTTCGACTATTGGAAGGATGCCGATCAAGACGGCTCACTCTCTTCATGTCTTATGGATGTAACTCCCGATATACCCGTGTATTTTTTTGTCAGCCATGGGCATAAAGACCATTTTAATAGAGAGATATTTGAATGGAGCAAACGTTTTGAGAAGGCACTTTATATTGTAAGTAAAGATGTAAGAAAGAGAATCAATCATATTGTAAATGCAGGCTCCACTTACGGGGGAACAAAAGTTAGCCCCGAGCAGGTTATCACGATGACCGACCGCGATGTATATGAAGATGAAGTGATTCAAGTCAATTCTTTCCCCTCCACAGATATAGGCAATTCGTATGCCGTAAAGATTTGTGACAAAGTGATATTTCACGCCGGTGATTTGAATGCCTGGATATGGAAAGATGAGTCGACAGAGAATGAGGTAAAGGCAGAACTGGATAAGTTTAATGCTATCTTAGATATAATACACAAAGATTATAATAGCTTTGACATAGCCTTTTTCCCGGTAGATTCGCGAATAGGTACTGATTATTTCACCGGTGCCAAAATATTTCTTGAGAGATTTAAGGTGTCTAATTTTTTTCCGATGCATTTCGATTTAGGTGAAGACGCTCGGTCAAAAGCCCGACTACATGAAGATGCTGCCGACTTTTCGCGATATGCCTCCCCTTTATGCCATCATTATATAATGTCTGCACCTCATTCCTCATATGCCATAGGGTAATATCCGTAAAAAATGACTATCTTTGCAGAATAAGACCCCTTTCCACAAAAAATGTTAACGCAGGGGTCGCAGATGTGCCCCGGATTTGGCCTTGCAGTGCGAAGGAACATAGCGGGCTATGTGACTGAGCCAAAAGGCCAAAGGCGGGGTGCAGCTGCGAGAAAGGGGTATCTTTTGACAAAATAGAATTTAATTTTTATTAAGAATTTTGATGTTTATATATAAAATTTTTCTTCCCATACAGCGTCTTTTCGGCGCCTTTCGCCCATCTCTCCGGTCACTATGCTCGCATAGCTCCCTCCGAGATAGCCGAAATTCACTCGAAAATACACTGCCCCTGCGTTAACATTTTTTGTGGAAAGGGGTCTAATTGAAGATAACAATAATAAGACATGATACAGGTAAATAATCTCGGCATCCAGTTTGGCAAACGCACATTGTTTCAGGATGTCAATCTTACATTCAATAGTGGCAACTGTTACGGTATAATTGGCGCAAACGGTGCAGGTAAATCTACGTTAATGCGTATACTTTCCGGTCAGCTCTCCCCTACGCATGGCACGGTGACATTCGGACCCGGTGAGCGTCTTTCGGTGCTCTCTCAGGATCACTTCGAGTTCGATGAGTGCACGGTAATCGAGACAGTGCTCAGAGGCCACACTGTGCTCTGGGATATAATGAAAGAGAAGGACGCTATTTACAGTAAGGAAGATTTCACTGACGAAGATGGTATCCGTGCCGCCGAACTTGAAGAGAAATTTGCGGAACTTGAAGGTTGGAATGCAGAGAGTGATGCCGCCGCTCTTCTTTCAGGACTGGGTATTAAGGAAGACAGGCACTATATGCTCATGAAGGATATGAGTGCAAATGAAAAGGTGCGTGTCCTTCTGGCAAAGGCACTCTTTGGCAATCCCGATAATCTGCTTCTTGACGAGCCGACCAATGACCTTGACCTTGAGACTGTGGCATGGCTTGAGAATTATCTCTCCAATTTTGAGAATACGGTGCTTGTCGTGTCTCACGACCGTCACTTCCTTGATGCCGTATCCACGCATACTCTTGATATTGACTATAATAAGATATCTCTCTTTGCGGGCAACTACAGTTTCTGGTATCAATCATCACAGCTCGCCCTGCGTCAGCAACAGGCAGCCAATAAAAAGGCTGAAGAAAAACGAAAAGAATTGCTTGAATTTATCCAGCGCTTTTCGGCAAATGTGGCAAAGTCGAAGCAGACCACTTCCCGTAAGAAAATGCTTGAAAAGCTGAACGTGGAGGAGATACAACCTTCCTCACGCCGCTATCCGGGTATTATCTTTACACCTAATCGCGAAGTGGGCAATAAGATACTTGAGGGGAAGGGACTGAAAGCTTCCGTAGATGGTGAAGTGCTCTTCGATGATGTCAATTTCCAGATTGAAAAGGGTGACAAGGTTGCATTCCTGAGTCGTGACCCTCGCGCCATGACTGCTCTATTTGAAATCATCAACGGAAAGAGAAAAGCAGATGCCGGAGAGTATGATTGGGGCCAAACCATCACGCACGCATATCTACCGCTTGATAACAGCGAATTTTTTGAGACAGATCTCAATCTTGTAGACTGGCTGTGTCAGTATTCAAAAGACAGTTCGGAAATCTATCTTAAGGGATTCTTAGGTAAAATGCTTTTTTCCGGTGAGGAAGTATTGAAGAAAGCATCTGTGCTGTCGGGTGGTGAAAAAATAAGATGTATGATAGCCCGTATGATGCTGACTGATGCCAACACTCTGGTGCTTGACTCTCCGACCAACCATCTTGACCTCGAGTCTATTCAGGCTTTCAATAACACGTTGCAAAACTTTAAAGGCGTGATATTGATGTCAAGCCATGACCATGAGTTTATTCAGACCGTCTGCAATCGCATCATTGAGCTTACGCCAAACGGCATCATAGACAAGATGATGGATTATGATGATTATGTTACCGATGAGAAGGTAGCAGCGGCTCGTGAACGTCTATACAAATAAAATCTAACTTATCTGAGAGTAAAAACCAACTTAACTGTAAGTAAAAAATGGTAAAACATATAGTATCTTTTAAGTTCAAAGGCAGCGATGAAGAGCGTCGTGCCGTGTCAGAACAGTTTAAAGCTGCATTGATGGCTTTGCCTGAGAAAATCAATGTGTTGAAATCCATGGAAGTAGGTATCAATGAGAATCCGGCAGAAACGTGGGATTTAGTTCTTATGGCCATAGTAGAAGAGATGAAGGATGTTGAGGTCTATGCCACACATCCGGCTCATTTGGCTGCTGCCTCAATCATTGGTCCGTACAAGGAGGCCCGTGCTTGCGTAGACTACGAATTCTGATTTCTCCTTTTGACATACTGTTAACTAAAAATGAGGTAATGATGCAATCGAAGCACTGTATATGGTCTATTATCGCTGTGGGTGTGATGATGACCTCTTGCTCAAATGAGGAACTTCCACTGCCGGAGCTTAAAACTAATACCTATTCCGGCAACTCTCTGACCGTCAATTATTGTGGCGATGAAATGGCTGCAAAGCAAATCATTCTGACTCCCGAAAGTGCGGGTGAGGACGGTTTGCAGCATGTCAGACTCGATATGTCCGGCGTCTTGGATCTGTCTTCATTAGGCATTAAGGATATACCGCCACTTCCCGCCCCCGGTGTTCTTCCCGGTGATGTCAGCACAGCAATAGACGTAACTCTTCTTCCCGAAAGCAAGGAGGGAAAATATACATTTAGTGGTAGTGGCCATACTCAATATGTAGACTACGCATATAGCGGTGTGCTTTCCTCTGATCATCTTACAATCAATCTCACCGACGTAAAGCTGATAAAAGAAGATCTGGCCGGAAAAGCGTTCAAGCCCGTGGCAGTAAATGCCACATTAGCCGACTTGAAGAATCCTCAAGATATCAAGACACCCTTCTATATAGATTGGGAAGTAGGCAACATTCCCGGCCTGGAACTTGATCCCGGTATATTAGTCAACGCCTTGACTCTTGCGCCTATTATTCCGGTATACAATAACACAGCCTATTCATCTTTGGCTCAGGTGTTCTGTCAATGTGTTCAGACAATGGCGCTTCTTGACAATGGAAATATTCCGGTGCGCTATTATTCATCGCACGAAGGCGCTACACAATTACTGACCACTAATCCCAACATGCTTCAATATGTGGAGACCGGTGAGAATAGTATTCAATTATACATAAATCCGATGTCAGTAGTAGGCCTTTGGCTTGTGGAGCAGTCTACTCCGACATGGCTTCCTTCTTTCTTTGATACAGCCTATGCGGAGACGATAAAGCAACAGATAGCAGATGCCAAACCGTCAAATGAGACGGAAGCAGACAAGGCGATAAAGGAAGCTCTTATCCAATCTCTTCTTTTGGCCATAAAGCCTGCAATGAGCGAAGGTCTGCCACTCGAATGGACTCCTACGCAGACCGGAATTAATTTATACCTCAACACAGAAACATGCACTGATTTTATTGGTCTGCTTCTCACAGAGTTGTTAAAGCAACCGGTTTTGGCTCAGCGTCTGTCAGCCTGGCTTGCAGAGGCAGGTCTCACGGAGCAACAGGTGGAGGCTCTCTTGCAGCAGCTCCCCTCTCTGCTTCAAGCCACTACCCGCCTGAATATCGGTCTTTCGCTGGAGATGGTATCCTCAGCATCGGGCAATTAAGAAGTAATACCATACAATCATACGGCATATATTGGAACGTGGTCTAACTTTTTTATGTTAAAATTTTGCTCACGTATAAATTTTTCATAACTTTGCAATATCAAAACAAGCCGCAATAGCTCAGTCGGTAGAGCATTTCATTCGTAACGAAAAGGTCGTGGGTTCGAGTCCCACTCGCGGCTCTCAAATAAAAGTGGAAATCATCCAATCAAGGCGATGCATTTCCACTTTCTTAAATCTTAACATACGTAATCATGAAAAAAGAGATTAATTCCACAAAGGCTCCCGGTGCTATCGGTCCTTACAGCCAGGCAGTAGCAGCCGGCAACCTTATCTTCGTTTCCGGTCAACTTCCTATCAATGCCGAGACCGGAGAAATGCCTTCCGACATCAAGGCACAGACTCGCCAGTCAATTCATAATATCAAGCACATTCTTGCCGAAGCAGGCGCTACTCTTGATAATGTGGTAAAGACCACAGTATTTCTCGCAGACATGGAGTATTTTGCTCCCATGAATGAGGTGTATGCTGAGGAATTCAAAGCAATCTTTCCGGCTCGCTGCGCGTTTGCTGTTAAAGAGCTTCCCAAGAAAGCCCTCGTAGAGATAGAGGTGATAGCAGCCCTTTAATTCGGCACTTTTAAATACAGATAGGCTGCATCTCTTGCGCGATGCAGCCTATAGTTTTTCTAAGACCCCATTCCACAAAAAATGTTAACGCAGGGCCTATTCCCCTCAAATATGATTACGTTTTTAGACTTCTATAATCATGGTCAGCTATTTACAGATAGAAAATCTTACAAAATCAGTAGGCGACAGAATGCTCTTCGATGGCGTCACCTTCGGAATATACGAAGGGGATAAAATCGGACTTATAGCAAGAAACGGTGCCGGAAAATCAACCTTCCTGAACGTTCTGGCCGGTAAGGATGATTTTGATGGAGGCAACATCGTATTCCGAAATGATCTTAAAGTAGGGTATCTACCTCAAGAATCTGACTTTGATCCAGAAGAGACAGTATTGGAATATGCCACTCCTCCCCTCTCTGAAGATGATGATGCTTCCTGGGACGGACCGGACACAGCCAAAAGAATGCTGACTCAATTTAAGATTACAGAGACAGACAAGAAGATGAAGCACCTCTCCGGAGGTCAGAGAAAAAGAGCGGCTATTGCCAAGGTGCTCCTTGCAGAACCCGATTTCCTGATGCTTGACGAGCCCACCAACCATCTTGATATTGACATGATAGAATGGCTGGAAAACTATCTTACGCGTAAGCGTATCACACTTCTGATGGTGACCCATGACAGATATTTTCTTGACCGTGTATGTAATAAAATTATAGAAATTGACCGGGAGCAGATATATAGCTATGAGGGTAATTATGATTATTACCTGAGAAAACGTCAGGAACGCATAGAAAACCTCAGCAGCGAACTCGCCAAGGTAAAGAATCTTCTTCGCACTGAGCGTGAATGGATGCAACGTCAGCCACAGGCCCGGGGCTCGAAGGCTAAATATCGCATAGATAATTTTCATCAATTAGAGGAACGTTCTCGTCTTAATCTGAGTGAGAAGGACGTAACCCTCGGAGTGAAGTCAGCATATATCGGCAGCAAAATATTTGAGGCGCATAATGTAAGTAAATCCTTCGGAGAGAAGAGTATAATGAAGGATTGGAGCTATACATTTGCCCGATACGAAAAAGTAGGCATTGTAGGAGATAACGGTGCGGGTAAATCTACATTCCTAAAGTTATTGTTGGGCGAATTGCAGCCGGACTCCGGACATTTTGACATAGGCGAGACTGTGAGATGGGGATATTACAGTCAGGATGGCATGACCGGTTTTGATGAGAAAAAGAAGGTGATAGATGCCGTCAGAGAGATTGCGGAGGAAGTAAGAATCGACGACAAGACACGTCTCTCGGCTTCTCAATTTTTATCCCGGTTTTTATTTACTCCCGAGACTCAGCAAAAGTATATATATAAACTGAGTGGAGGTGAACGCCGCAGATTGTATCTCGCTACCGTATTGATGCGAAGTCCTAATTTCATAATCCTGGATGAGCCTACAAACGACCTGGACATTGTCACTCTGGCCGTGCTTGAGGATTATCTGGTAAAATTCAGGGGTTGCGTCATAGTGGTGAGCCATGACCGTTTCTTCCTTGACAGGATCGTAGATCATCTCTTCGTCTTCAAGGGCAATGGCGAGATACGCGATTTTCCGGGTGATTATTCCACATATAGGCACTGCCTCCAAATGGAGGAGAAGGAACGTGCGGCTGAGAAGAGTAAGTCAGAGGCCGACACTGAAGCAAAATCAGGTAAACAACGCACTCCCAAGACTGCAAGATTGACATTCAAGGAGCGTAAGGAGATGGAGGAGCTTGAGCTGCGTCTATCTTCATTGACTGATGAAAAACGCAAACTTGAAGTGAAGATGTCAAGCGGTGAGATGAGCGTGGAGGAGATTACCTCAGCAGGAGTAAGGATGCAAGAGCTGATTGATGAGATAGACGTATCTGAAATGCGTCTTCTTGAGCTGATGGAAAAGGAGTCGTAGCATATATGCAGCACAATGCATAAACTCACATTGTCTATTTATCTATGTAAACCAAATAATATCAAAAGAAAAGTGGGTATGCCTTTTGAGAGCATACCCACTGTTATTATAATGTAGTGGAATTATCAGATGATACCCTGACCCATCATAGCGTCAGCCACCTTCATGAAGCCGGCGATGTTAGCACCCTTCATATAGTTGATATAACCATCGGGTTGCTTACCGTATTTTACGCATTCGCTGTGGATAGACTCCATGATCTGGTGGAGCTTAGCGTCTACTTCTTCAGCAGTCCACATGAGGTGTTCAGCGTCCTGTGTCATTTCAAGACCGGAAACGGCTACGCCACCTGCGTTGACAGCTTTACCGGGAGCGTAAGGCACTTTAGCTTCGATGAAGGCATCGATAGCTTCGGGTGTGCAACCCATGTTGGATACCTCTGCGCAAAGCATCACGCCGTTAGCGATAAGCTGCTTGGCATCCTCGCCACCGAGCTCATTCTGAGTAGCACAGGGAAGAGCGATATCCACTTTCTGCTCCCAGGGTTTCTTGCCGGGGAAGAAAGTTGAGCCGGGGAATTTCTCTGCGTAAGGAGCTACGATATCGTTGCCTGAAGCACGGAGTTCAAGCATGTATTCGATTTTCTCATCATCAAGACCTGCGGGGTCGTAGATGTATCCGTCAGGACCGGAGATAGTCACAACCTTTGCACCGAGTTCGGTAGCTTTCTTTGCTGCACCCCAAGCCACGTTGCCGAAGCCGGAGATAGCGATGGTCTTACCCTTAAGGTCGGTGTGCATATCCTTGTTGAGGAGGTTTTGTACATAGTAGAGAGCGCCATAACCGGTAGCCTCGGGACGAATCAGTGAACCGCCGAATGAGAGACCCTTACCTGTAAATGTACCTGTATTCTCGCGAGCGAGCTTCTTATACATACCGTACATGTAACCTACTTCACGGCCACCTACGCCGATATCACCTGCGGGAACGTCGCGGTCGGGACCGAGGTTGCGCCACAATTCAAGGATGAATGCCTGGCAGAAACGCATGATCTCAGCGTCGCTCTTGCCACGGGGGCTGAAGTCAGAACCACCTTTACCACCACCCATGGGGAGTGTAGTAAGTGCATTTTTGAATGTCTGCTCAAAGCCGAGGAATTTCAGAATTGAGAGATTGACTGAAGCGTGGAAGCGGATACCTCCCTTGTATGGGCCGATAGCGTTGTTAAACTGTACGCGATAGCCGATATTGTTTTGAACCTCACCCTTATCATCAACCCAAGTCACACGGAATGTGAAGATGCGGTCGGGCTCTACCATACGCTCGATAATGCGAGCCTTCTCAAATTCGGGATGCTGATTGTAAACCTCTTCTACTGAAAGGAGAACCTCTTTTACGGCCTGAAGATATTCCTTCTCGCCGGGGTGCTTGGCCTCAAGACCGGCCATTAGCTCATTAATGTTCATGTGTTATTGATTTAGATTTTTTGGTTAGTTGAGACGCTTTTTACAGCCCCTCGTTATTTATGTCACAAAAATACATATTATTTCCAATATGCAAAAACTAATTTTAATGACTTATTTTGTAAATAACTATCATATAGAGATTTAAAATAGGGCTATATGTTGTATAGCATAAAAATGTATTAGCATGATGGATGATAAGTTTCAACATCACCTCTTACTTTTGGTAAATTGGCCGTTTTTGATTAAATTCGCATTGTAATTATGGTCAAAAGACATAAGAAATATCGTATCACTGTAGAAGACGAGTCTTGTCTTGAGAATATCGGGCAATGGACAGTAAGACCGAGAATAATTCCGGTCGCTGCTGTCATAGCTTTGATTTGCTCCATAGTGATTGGTTTTGTCTTTGTGCTTCTTACTCCTGCCAAGCGTCTTATTCCCGGCTATTATCAGCCTTCCCAGCGTGCCGCCTCAGAAGAGGCAATGTTAAGAGTGGATTCAGTCATGAATGCTTACGAACGTAACAATGCTTATCTGAGTAATATCCTGTCTATCTTTTCCGACGAACGTAAGGCGGCTGACAGCATAGGTGTCACGTCCCTGCTTACCACACTAACTCCTGACTCTCTTCTGCCCGTTTCGTCGGAAGAGACTAAATTTAATCGGGGAATGCAAGAGAGGGAGAAATTCAATATAGCCATAGTGGCTCCCATTGCAGCTGAGGGAATGCTGTTTTACTCCATTTCGGAAGATGCTGTAGTGACTGCCGAGACTCGCGATACAGAGTTGGCACATGTCATACTCCCCGGTCATTCTCCGGTTATGGCGATGGCTGACGGGGTAATAATTGATATCTCCGGTTCGCCTGCATCGGGAGGCTATAATATCATTTTGCAACATAATAACGGATTCGTGAGCAAATATTCCGGTTTGGGTTCTCTTGTGACTGGTGCAGGCGACCCGGTCACCGGAGGACAGGTGGTAGGTCTCTCTGCCAACCATGGTGCTCAAAAGCCTTCATACATCGGTGTCAGGATGTGGCATAACGGCAATCCCTTGATACCATATAAATATATTTCCGGCACTATAACTTTATGAAGAAAATAGCAATAATGGGGTCTACCGGCAGTATCGGTACTCAGACAATAGATATAATAGAGCAACATCCGGATCTGTTTCAGGCTGATGTCTTGACCGCCGGCCGAAACTGGTCACTTCTGGCCGAGCAAGCGAAGAAACTTCGACCCAGAAAAGTCGTTATAGCGGATGAGGCTCTTCTCCCCTCGCTCAGAGAGGCTCTGGCCGACACGGAAATTATTGTGGAGGGTGGAAGGGAAGCAGTAGAATGGGCTGCTTGTGATGATGAAACAGATATAGTAGTGGCAGCCCTTGTAGGCTATGCCGGACTTTTGCCAACTCTTAATGCCATACGAAGCGGCAAATGTATAGCTCTTGCAAATAAGGAGACCTTAGTCGTAGCCGGTGCTATAATGACTCAAGAGGCACGTCAGCACGGAGTGGAAATCAGGCCGGTAGATAGTGAGCATTCCGCCATTTTTCAATGTCTCCAGAGTGAAAAAAGGAATACCGTCTCCAGGATATTTTTAACTGCAAGTGGTGGGCCGTTCCGTCTTCTTTCATATCAGGAGATGGAAAATGTGACCGTGGCTCAAGCTTTACATCATCCCAAATGGAATATGGGAGCGAAAGTTACCATAGATTCCGCCTCAATGATGAATAAAGGCTTTGAAATGATAGAAGCGAAGTGGCTTTTTGACGTTTCGCCTGAGCGGATAGAGGTAGTGATACATCCTCAGAGCATAGTCCATTCAATGGTGGAATTTGAAGACGGTGCTGTAAAAGCCCAACTCGGTCTTCCGGATATGCGTCTGCCCATACAATATGCACTCGGATATCCTCACAGGCTTTCATTGGATGCACCCCGAATGCAAGTCAGTGACTTTGCCTCGTTGACATTCGAGTCGCCGGATATGAAAAAGTTTCCTTTGCTGGCATTGGCCTACGACACTATCACCACCGGAGGCAACGCCCCATGCATCCTGAATGCAGCCAACGAAGTAGCTGTCAGAGCCTTTCTTGACGGGAAAATAGGCTTTACATCGATGGTGAAATTGCCTGAATATGCTCTGCTCAAGACACCTCATGTCAAAAATCCGACTTTAGACAACCTGATTGAGACTCATGATATGGCCACAGCGATGGCTGTTGAGACTCTCAAGGGATTACAATAATCATAAATAAGACTAAAAAAACATAATGGATACATTTCTTATTAAAGCACTTCAGCTAATCCTTGCTCTTGCATTTCTTGTAATCATTCATGAATTCGGACATTTCGTGTTTGCAAGATTGTTTGGTGTGAGAGTCGAGAAGTTTTATATCTTTTTCGATCCGTGGTTTTCTCTTTTCAAATGGAAACCTAAAAAGAAAAAGGAGAATGGCTTCTGGAGCGATACGGAATACGGTATCGGATGGCTCCCCTTCGGCGGCTATTGCAAGATATCGGGTATGATAGACGAATCAATGGATACGGAGCAAATGAAGCAACCTGCCCAGCCATGGGAATTTCGCAGTAAGCCCGCATGGCAACGTCTATTGATAATGATAGCCGGTGTGCTGTTTAATTTCTTGCTCGCTATTCTGATTTATGCAGGCATTGTATATGCTACGGGAGAAAGATATGTACGTTATCAGGATGCTGAAATGGGATTTGCATATTCCGGTGAAGCCCATAAGGCCGGTTTTCAGGATGGTGATATACCCCTCTATGCAGACAAAGAGAAGGTGGACTCTCCGGAAGACAATGTTAAGTTGATGCAAGCCAGTACGGTAAAGGTGCTTCGCAATCATAAGGATACTGTCACAATCAATATACCCTCCGACTTTATGCTGGCTCTCAATAATGAGGCTCAATCGGATACTGCCACCATCTCATTTATGGCCTACCGTATTCCGACAGAGGTGACGCAAGTGATGCCCGGCGAGGGGGCTGATAAGGCGGGGATTAAGACGGGTGACAGAATAATAGCAGTAGATTCAGTCGCCACACCGAGTCTCGACCAATTTCTACGCACCTTGCAGGGTCATGAAAATAAAACGGTAGACTTGACAGTAGTGAGAAGCGAGGGTAAAGATACAGTGGTATTGCCCGTACACTTATCCGAGTCATCAAAGATGGGTATAGGTCTGCAAGTGGATCCTTCAGCCTTCTTTAAGACTCAGGAGAAGAAATACGGTTTGCTCGCGTCTGTGCCGCGTGGAGTGGAAATGGGCACGGAGAGGCTCACCTCTTACGCTAAATCCATGAAATTGGTCTTTACGAAGGAGGGTGCAAAAAGCGTTGGAGGATTTGGCTCGATTGGAGCTATCTTCCCTGAGAAGTGGGATTGGATAGCATTCTGGAATATCGCTGCCTTCCTGTCGGTGGCACTGGCCTTTATGAATATCCTTCCGATACCGGCTCTTGACGGTGGACACGTGCTCTTCCTTCTGTATGAGGTGATATTCCGTAGGAAACCGAATGAAAAGTTTATGGAATATGCACAACTGACCGGTATGGTGCTTCTTATCTTGCTTCTGATTTATGCCAATGGTATGGATATAATCAGGCTCTTCAAGTAATCAATGATATAACTGATAAATGAAAGATAATATAAAAAAACTGATTTTGCGGCCCGGCAAGGAAGAATCGTTGATGCGCTGGCATCCCTGGGTATTCTCCGGTGCTGTAGCCTTACTTCCGGAGGATACGGAAGAGGGAGATTTGGTGACTGTATATGCTTCCGACGGCAAATTGATGGGAGTAGGACATTATCAGATAGGAAGCATTGCAGTGAGAATGCTTCAGTTTGGCGTTGAGCATCCGGATGAAGATCTTTTTTATAATCGCCTGCAGAATGCTTTTTTGTTGCGGCAAACTCTCGGTCTGATACGTCCGGACAACAACTGTTATCGTCTCGTGCACGGTGAGGGAGATTTTCTACCGGGACTGGTGGTAGACATATACGGTGATACTGCAGTGGTGCAAGCTCATTCCCCCGGTATGCACTTTGAAAGAAATAAGATAGCGGAGGCTCTGACTCGTATACCGGAGGCAAGAATACGCAACGTGTATTATAAATCTGAGACGACTTTGCCTTTCAAAGCCCGGCTCGATCCTCACAACGAATATATAATAGGTTCGTTTGATGGCAATATTGCCATAGAAAACGGTTTGCAGTTCAACATTGACTGGATGAAGGGTCAGAAGACCGGTTTCTTTGTAGACCAAAGAGATAACAGAAGTCTTCTTGAAAAATATTCGGCGGGTAAGACGGTGCTTAATATGTTCTGCTATACCGGTGGCTTCTCGGTATATGCGATGAGAGGCGGGGCGCGTTCCGTGGACAGTGTCGACTCATCGGCTAAAGCAGCCGCCCTTACAGATGCGAATATTGCACTTAATTTTCCGGGCGATAATCGTCACACCACTCATGCCGTGGATGCGTTTAAATTTTTGGCAGAAATGCCTGATCAGAAGTATGATCTGATTATTCTTGATCCTCCCGCCTTTGCCAAGCATCGTTCAGCTTTGAAAAACGGTCTCATCGGTTATCGCAAACTGAACACTAAGGCCATAGAAAAAATACGTTCCGGAGGCGTACTCTTCACTTTCTCGTGTTCTCAGGTTGTAAGTCGTGAGGCTTTCCGTCTTGCGGTATTCAGTGCGGCAGCAAAAACCGGACGCAAGGTGCGTGTGCTTCATCAGCTTACGCAGCCTGCCGATCATCCATTTGATATAGCGCATCCGGAGGGTGAATATTTGAAGGGACTGGTGTTGTATATAGAATAAATTATTAAAATAATATAAAATGAAAAATTTACTTCCCGCCATGCTTTTGGCGCCTGCAATGTCGCTTCAGGTAATGGCTGTTGAAAACAAGGACTTCAATTATCATGTGGATAATTTCGCAGACATCGAGGTGTTGCGTTATGAGGTGCCGGAGTTTAACACTTTGACTCTTCAGCAGAAAAAGATGCTCTATTATCTATCTCAGGCAGCACAGTATGGACGAGATATCATTTGGGATCAGAATGGTCGCTATAATCTGCAGATACGTTGTCTGTTGGAGGATATATACACCGGCTTTGACGGCGACCGTGACTCCAAAGAATATAAAGCGTTTGAAAAATATCTGAAGCAGGTATGGTTTGGCAATGGCATACATCATCATTACTCCACCGATAAATTTATTCCCGAGTTTTCACAGGAATTTCTTGAGGCTCAGATCGCTGCAATACCGGATAGTCGGCTTCCATTGCTCGAAGGGCAGACTCGCGAACAACTTATAGCAGTTCTGATGCCGGTCATCTTTGATCCTACTGTAATGGCCAAGCGTGTAAATCAAGATGGCTCGGTAGACGTAATTGCCACTTCCGCAAATAATCTTTATGGTGAAGGCGTGACTCAAGCTGAAGTGGAAGCCTACTATAACAATCTTAAAAACCCGAACGATGAAACTCCTGTCTCTTACGGTCTTAACTCTAAGGTTGTGAAGGAAAACGGAGAAATCAAGGAAGAGCACTATCATCTTAACGGTCTTTACGGACCGGCGATTGCCAAAATCATTTACTGGCTGGATATGGCCAAAAGCGTGGCTGAAAATGATGCACAGAAGGAGTATATTACCAAACTGATAGATTATTATATCACCGGCGATCTACGTCTGTTTGATGAATATTCGATACTTTGGGCGGAGGATACCGCTTCCAATATAGATTTTGTTAATGGTTTTATAGAATCATACGGAGACCCTCTTGGCATGACGGGTTCTTGGGAATCATACGTCAATTTCAAAAATCATGAAGCGTCAGCACGTACGGAGGCCATCTCTTCAAATGCTCAATGGTTTGAAGACCACTCCCCTGTCAATCCTGATTTTCGCAAGCCTAACGTGAAGGGTGTATCCGCTAAGGTTATCACAGCAGCCCTGCTTGCCGGAGATGCCTTCCCCTCCACCGCTATCGGCATCAACCTCCCGAATGCCAACTGGATACGAGCAGCCCATGGCTCGAAATCAGTTACTTTGGAGAATATCACCGAGGCATACGCAATGGCATCGAAGGGAAATGGATTTAATGAAGAGTTTGTCATAGATAAGCCCACGGCCGATTTGATGGACCAGTGGCTGTATACCACTGATATGCTTCACACAGACCTTCATGAATGTCTCGGGCACGCATCCGGCAGACTGCGTCCCGGTGTGGATCAGGATGCACTTAAGGAGAATGGTTCTACACTTGAGGAGGCTCGAGCAGATCTCTTTGCTTTGTATTATCTTGCAGATCCGAAACTCCAGGAAATAGGCATCCTTCCCGATTCGGAGGCATATAAAGCGGAATATTACAAATACATGCTTAATGGCCTGATGACGCAGCTTAATAGAATTGAGCCGGGTAAAGATGTAGAAGAGGCTCACATGCGCAATCGTCAGCTGATTGCCGCTTGGGTGCTTGATCATGGAAAGAAAGACAAGGTAGTAGAGCTGATCAAGAAAAATGGTAAAACGTATGTCCAAATCAATGATTACGGCAAAATGCGAACCCTTATTGGCCAACTTCTTGCTGAGATACAGCGTATCAAGAGTGAAGGCGACTACGAGGCCGGCAATAAGTTGGTGCAGAAATACGCTGTGAAGGTTGATCCTAAATTGCATAAGGAGGTTCTAGAGCGCTATGCCGGACTTAACATTCCTCCCTATCGTGGTTTTATCAATCCTGAATATGTGGTAGTCACTGATGATAATGGAGAGATTACGGACATCACTTTGCAATATACTGAGTCTTATCCCGAACAGATGTTGCGTTTGAGTCGCGACTACACTACTCTCGGATATTGATCAAATATAACAGCAGTATGACACAAGAATTGTCTTATGACCAAATTATAAAAGAGATAAAGCATGAATTTATGGTTTATCGCAACGGAATAGTTGCCGATACTTTGCGAAAGGGAGGTATCAATCATAAGATAATATTCGGACTTCAGTTGCCCGGGATTACGCAAATAGCGCGTAATCTTGGGCAACGCTTTTCTTCCGAACAACTTCAAGTTCTTGCTCGGAGTCTATGGGAGGACAAGAATGTCAGGGAATCACGGTTGTTGGCCTGTCGGCTCTATCCGGCAGACTTACTGACCAAGGATGAAGCAACCCAGATGTGTAAGGACGTTATAACGTCGGAGGAAGCGGACATTCTCACATTCGCCCTACTCCGCCACACCCCCTGGCTGGAAACCATATACAAAGAATTGTCAGAAGCAGCTACAGACGGTAAAAAATATTCTGCCAATACCACTGAAGAAGATATAGCAAGTTCTGAAAAATCATTCATCTTAAAATCCCTCCGTCGCTTCCTTCCTTAAGGCGCAGACATTATCTCCCGGCTCTCTTCCCAATTTTTGCTCCAACGGATTGAGTCTCCTGTGACAAGAATAAATTCCGGGAAGCCGATGAACCGAGGTTTATCATCACAAATCCCGGCTCATAAACCTCATAACCTTTCCACTTACCGATGTATTCGGCATTATCATAGATGCTTGATTGAGCAAATCTTTTAATCTTTTCTTTAGTCATATTTGTTTTATTGATAGATATTTTATAATCGCGTCTATATACTTTCGTGTACCAATGATTCTGTATCATTATCGGTTTGCTCTGGCGGTTGCTCCTCTTCGATTGAGTCGAGCGATGCCTTGATTTGAACTTCTAACTTATGTTCTAACGAGTTGGCATAAAGTGCCTCTTGGAGTGTCTGAAACATATATTTTGTTTTGGATATTTATATCCATGTTTATAGAAATAACCCACAGAGGTTTCACTATCTCTATGGGTCTATTGGCTGTGTGAACAGCATCAACACAAATACATTAATGATGATTGCATGTAAATAAGTACTGTTTTGTTATTTGGCCCGTATAGTTATACGACCATCCTATTACACATTCGTCATAAATATTCAAATACTGGTTTTCACTGGTACCATGTCTGACGCCAACAAAATCAGCAATACATTTTACCCATTTATCATAATCACCATATTTAGCGTTTAAGTTATCAATGTCTTCCCCAGTATACACAACACGATAAAATCTTGCATCATGGTTCAATGAAATTCTATAAGTACAATTAGTATCATTAATCCCTGAATAAGTAATTGTTTCATCCGTATCATCAATGGCGGCAACTATTACTTAATTATATCTATTACTTGTAATAGGGTTATTAGCAGTAGTCGTTTGAATTGATAACGGAGCACCTATACGCGGCAGATTCAGGACATTATACGTAGCTTTTGTCAGTTTAATAATTTTAATTCCCAAATAATCAAATGTGGGAATTGAGTTTTGATTAATCAGTGACATATGTGAAATATTTTTGTTTGTAAAAATAATACAGAACCAAAATTCTTAAGTTACACAAAAAATCTTTCCTCAAAATTTAACAAAACCTCATTCGGGCGGTATAATTACTTTGTAATATTCAAAAACCGAAAAAAGCAAATGACTCCATTCCGTTCAATAATAGAAATGATAGATACTCTCCACACCGAAACCGAGTGCCGGGAGCATCTTGAAGCTCTGCTTAGGGGAGATGCACCCGCGTGTCCTCATTACGGAGCTGTGGATAAGGAGCATTGGAAGCTGACCACGTTCGGTCAGTTCAAGGGTCAATATAAATGCCGTCATTGTAGGAGTAGGTTTAACGTGCGCATAGGTACTATGTTTGAGGGAACGCACATTCCTCTCAAAAAGTGGTTTTATGCTATCTACCTCTTTATCTCCCATAAGAAAGGCATAAGTTCTGCTCAACTTGCCTGAGATATTCATGTAACCCAAAAGACCGCATGGTTCATGCTCGGCCGTATCCGTGAAAATCTCCGTGACGATAATGCAAAATTTAATGACGATACACTGGTAGATGAAACTTATGTAGGTGGTAAGTCAAAACGCAAACGTGGTGGACAAGGGCGTTCTCTCAAACAGAAAACTCCCGTCTTCGGCATGGTTTCTAAAGGAAAGGTTTATACTCAAGTAATACCTAACGCTTCCAAGAAGACACTGCAAGGCATTATTGATGAACTTGCTCATTCTGGTATACGAATTATTTCCGACTGCTGGAAAGGGTACAATGACGTACACAAGAAATTTCTCCATGAAACGGTTGCCCATAACTTAGGACAGTATGTCAATGAGCGAGGCTATCACACCAATACTATAGAAGGATTTTGGAGTATACTCAAACGAGGTATAATCGGGATCTACCACCTCGTTACCTCCAAGCATCTGTATAAGTATTGCAAGGAGTTCGTTTATCGCTATAACACAAGAGAACTGACCGATGGCGAGCGCTTTATTGACTGCTTGCGTACGCCAAACCGTAGATTACAATATTGCGAAATCTGCCTTAAATCCAATTATGTGGAAGAACTGATGTATCGGCAAGAGGATATGAGATTTCGTAGAGAGTGTGAAAACATGGGTCTAAAATATATTTAACATATTTTAAGGTTGTGATTTGCAACAAATCACAGAATACGCAGTATAATTAACTATAAATATTAAAATCATAAGATATGGACAAATATAAATCACTAAAAGAAGCACTGAACGAAAATCTAAATCAAAACGGTTTATCCGAAATGATTGAGGAGGCATTTGATGAAAATTCGCTTTTTGAAATGGCAAGCATTTCAAAAAAGAAAACTAAATTGCCAGTTAAAATATGGGTACAGGCAGAAATAACGATGCGTCATAATACACCAAGAATTAAATTTCTTAATAGTACAGCAGACAAAACAATAGCAAATCTTCTTGTGCCCCTATCAATATCCGACGATCCCCAAATTTTGTCAAAAAACACCAAATTGAAAATTACATCTGACCAATTTGAAGCAGTAAGACAATGGGTAATCCGAAATAAAGATTTATTGCTTAAATTATGGAAAGAGGAGATTGATACTGATGATTTTATTGAGCAAATGAAATAATAGTTATATACTTCCTTTTACACTAATAGTCCACGTAGATTTTATATTTGCGTGGACTTTTCAGATGTTTTTAAGCAGTTCTGCGATATGTACTTGCCTATTCCATTATTTCTTACTACATTTGCAGTATTGTTTAACCCATTTACTCAATTCAGCAAGAAACAGATAGACTGAGCAAGACATATTTCAAACACGTCTTTTAGACATATTATTTGGACTTTAGCAAATCTGGTAAATTTCTAACGAGTCTACAAGTAATAAGTCAAAAGGTAGGTTTGTACCCGATAAGGGCGCAGACTGCTTTTTACTTATTTGGACTCAAGGTTTACCAGAACCCGCTAAAGCAGATAAGGAAAAGTTTTGACTGTCGCTCTTTTTTCGTGCATAAACCAAAGAAATATGAACTTTCAAAGAATAATTATCACAAATATGTTGGCTAAAATAGTACATAAGCCAACAGAGACTTATGTCATCAACCGAATATGGCATAGACTTGACGACATCCGTGTCCGTTTTGTGCTCCAGCAGTATGTAAAGCGTAAAGAGGGTTATGCTCTCGCTGACCTCTATCTCCCTCAACTCGGCATGATAGTTGAGGTCAACGAGGGATACCATGAAGAACCCACACAAAAACAAAAAGATGCGCTCCGTAATCAAGAAGTTGCGGATGCGACTAATGCTGATGTCTTCGTCATAAAGGCATCGGGTAGTCTGCAAGAAATTCATGAGCAGGTTGATGAGGTTGTTGCTGAAATCCGCAAACGTATTGCTGACCTTGGCGATAAATTTCTGCCTTGTGATTACTCTATCACTCGATCCACTCCAGAATATTACAAATCTCGAGGATTCTTCTCCGTCAACTCGGAAGATTGGTTGACAAACGTAGATGATATAGCCGCAGTATTCGGAACCAAACCGAAACATAGAGGATATCTAAGAGCCTCGGGCGTTGCTGTCCCCGAACATCCCGATGAAACAGTTTGGTGGCCTCAACCTAACCATCGTATATGGCACAATGAACTATCTAAAGACGGGCGGTACATCTACGAATACAACAAAAAGTCTGAAGAGGAACGAGCGAAACATATCGCTCAGTGGATTAACTCAGACCAAAAACGCATAACATTCATAAAAGAAATGGCATACGGCATATTACCAGCCTACAACTTCGTGGGTGTGTTCAAAATCAATCCGCAACTATCCAAACAAAAGAATATGTGTGTTTGGGAGCGTATCTTGGACACATACCAACTCAATGTTTAACTTAAATTTCAACCGATTATGGCATTTAGATGTAAACTTGTTGCAAAACAAGACTTGCCTTATGGCAAAATCAAAAAAGGTGATGTCATTACATTCACAACCCCTGGAAACTCAGGTAATCCTGATGGCAAATTAATGTGTCAGGCAGTCGCTACCTATTGCGGTTTCTCTGACTGGATGAAAGCAAACACAATCGCTCAGTATCATCTGTATACTATTACATACGAGCGTATCTGACATAACACAACTACCGAAGTAACCAAAAGCGTGTCGGATTTCTCTGGCACGCTTTTAGTAGTATGTAAAGCTAACTAATCAAGAAAGATTGGTGGCATCCATTGTAAAAAGGGAGTGCATTGGTACATTCAATTTCTTCGCCCAATGTCGGGCAATAAAATATCTTTTTAAAATGTACCAGCCCTACTTTTTCAAGAACCAATTGCGTTGGTTTCAGCTGAAATGGGTAAAGGCATATCCACGTTTTCGCAACGATAAGCGTGAATGGGTATGCGGACATTTCAGAAAAGTTTGGATAACTGCGACAAGGTTTCCAATTTAATGTGAACTGACCCTATGCCACCAATTTCTTTTGGTTAGTTTTATTTTGTTTACGAGTAAATTATACACTAACTTTGGGTTTGGATAAACTGGTCATTATACAGAACCATTGGTACACGAAAGTATATAGACGCGAAATGGAATTATGACTATAATTCAATTTTCGAGACTCTTGATAAACAGACCGGGCAGTATCGGAAATATACACCGGAAGAACTTGATGCTAAAGCACGCGAATGGGCAGATAGACACGTTGACCGAGACGTTAATGACTGGTATAATTCAGAATATCTGTATATCGAATATTCCGATAATGATACTCGCCGGCTTATCTGCCAAAAGGTAGCAGTCAAGAGCAAGGAGATTACTGCTGCCTATATAGAGACCCTTATCGCTAAAAACAATAAACTATATTCCGGCACATTCGGAGAGTTTGCGGATGCGATGAATGCACTAATCAGAGATGCCGGATATAGCGGCCGCTTCTTTGTATATCCTACCACATACGGCATAGGTGTATGGATATTTTACAACTGGAATGCCGGGAATGATATAGCCAATATAGAAAATATCCTGAAGAGCAACAATATCGACTTTACTAACGAATATTCAGACAAGCGTTGGGTGTATCGTTTCAAGATTGCTCGCAAAGAAGCCGATAAATATCTCGCAAAGGTCATGTAACGTGTTTATTCCCGCGTTTCTCCTTTGGATTATTAACTTATATTGCCGAAAGGAGAACGTTTGTTAAAATTAATAAAAAGCGGTAAATTTGCGCTATGGATATGATTAATTTGTCTAAGAATGAAAAAGTAGTGCTTCGGTTGGTAGCATCAGGTGAAGATTGTCCCGATACTTTCCCGATAAATATATTCGTTGGGTGTATCCGCTCACTTGAACGTAAGGGTTTGGTGAAGGGCGCGTATGTAGAGGGCGGTGGAGTAGAAGCCGCAAGACTGACCCCGGAAGGAAGATGCCTGTTATCCGAGAATCCCAATCTCAGTAATGGTATCAATTGGAAATCCGTCATTGATACTACCCTTTGGGCGATAGGAGCAATCGGAGGCTTGGCAGGATTCATCGCCCTGTTGAGGACGTGTAATTAATCCTCTTCATCTTCTTTTGGATAAAGAGCCGACATTATCTCCCTGCTTTCCTCCCAATTCTTGCTCCAACGGATTGAATCACCTTTGACAAGAATGAACTGTGGAAAGCCGATACAACGAGGCTCATCATCCTCGAATCCCGGCTCATAGACCTCATAACCTTTCCACTTACCGATATATTCGGCATTATCGTAAATGCTTGATTGAGCAAATTTTTGAATACTTTCCTTCATAGCATTATCTTATAAAGAGACGCGAAAGCGAAAAAGCGAAGGAGATACAAGCAATAATTATGGCTATCACTCCAAGTTGAGTTGAAACCTTGTCAAGATATTGCATCGTTTCGAGATAAAGACGATTAAATTCAGCAGGATTTTCTATCTGCAATCTCTCAAATTCTTTTATGCTGGGAATTTTTCTTAATTTCATAACATTTATATTGTATGCTTTTGTTTTATTGATAGATATTTTATAATTTTGCGATATAAGATTGAGCCACGCTCACAAATCGGTCGAAAGACGCAGATTCGGGTGTCAAGCTCAATCTTTTATTTTTTAATGCGCATGGTGTATAAAGGTTCACCTTCTATATCCTTAGTTTTATATTCTATTACCTTTCCTTTATATTCAACTTCGTATACTTTAAACGGGTATGGGTGATGCCGACCTTCTTCAATTCTTACCAATTTCCCTTTAGGAACCCATTCGCGAACATCTGTTGTTAGTTCCATTATTTCTTCCAAACTTTTATTATGAATATTCTTTGCAAAGGTTTCATTAATAAAAGTCTTAGTAACAGTGATACCATTTATAGTTTCTTGATAAGATGATGTGCCATTGGGCTGAATAACTGTATTGAAATTATTCTCTATCCATGAAATTGCATTTTGTTTTGCCAACTTCTTGCTTTCCGCAACGCCTATTCCACTCCTTACAATCTCGCCACCCATAACCTCGCTTCCGCTCTTTCCAAGAATATGCGATGCAAACTCAGGGTTGACACGCAGATTATCTACGCGGAGCAGGTTGATGCCTCGCTTCAACTGAATGTCGTTGATGTAGTCATAGAAGTTAGGAATCACCTTGCCGTTCTGTGGGTCGTAATATCGCAACACACCGTCTATCCTCTCAACCGTGATAATATGGCCGGTAATCTTGCGCTTGCTCTGAGTATTCCAACACCAGTCAATATGATAGCGACCATCCTCGATAATCGCATTTTCAAGTTCTGCGATTAGTTGCTTACGATTGGAAACAGTCTTTTCAAAGGTATTCCAAGTCTTACCGGTATACTTATTCTGATGCTCAACTTTCCGCGCTCCAACGAGGGCTTTTTCAGGAATATTGCCATCCGCATCCCTCCATATCTCATTAGTTCCGCGAGAAAGCTTTTCAAGCCAACTGCCTTTTGTATTAGCAAGTGCTTCAAGATTAAGACCGCGTCTGCGCAATTCGTTTGCTACAACACACGTCTGACAATTTATACGATAGGCTTCGGAAGCAGAATAGTTCGGATTACCTCGCAATTCATTAGCTTCAAAGAATGTCATCGGTTCAGAAATATCCACTCCGAGGACATGCGCAACCTCTTGCAGATTGGCTTTCATCTCCGGGTCTTGCATCATCTTGCGCACAACTTTCGTCTCAGTCTTAATCTTATTGTCGATATACTGCTTTGCTTGTTTATAGTCATTCTTAAAAGCTATGAGATTGGAGTTAGCAATATCATCTTCAAGCAATACGAAAACATCCCTTAAATTCGGGTCTTTATAAGAACCAATTCTCTCCGAAAGACTCATCAGATGCTCCATTCGATTGTTATTCCAAGCCTTCTGTATCCTCTCCACATCAGCATCCGTCCTTGCCGCGTGACGTTCAGCCGCAATCTCCAAAGGCGTTTTCTTCTTTGACATAACAGCAGTCTCTGCTTGTTCCGGTATCTTCACTATAAGTTCCACACTTTCTCGGCCTTGAAGATTAGTGAATTTCTTTACACCTACAATCTCAAACTGCTGACCTCTCGGCAACAGGACTTCCCTCTCTCCAATATTTGAAGAGATATAGCCATTGCTTCCTTTGGGTGCTAAAATCTTGAGTTTATATTCAAGATGAGACATGGCGGTATTATCCGCGAGTCCGGAGGTTGAGATAAAGGCTTTATCTGCGAATGTCGTGCCTACTCTTTGATTCATCATCTCAAGTATCTTATCCGCACTTGTACCCGGTTTTATTCCAAACGTTGCTTCCATGAAATCCGTTCCAACATTTCTGCTTAATATAAGATTAGCCGGAAGTTTATTTTTCAAGGTGATGTTATCCAGTGCTTGCAACAATTCAGTATTTGCCGGAATCTTGCCTTGCCTCAAATCGGAATTGAATTGCTTGTAATAACCTCCCTTGTAAATATCAAACAGATTATCAAATCCTTCAGGAACAATCATTGATTTTTGCATCTCCTTATAGAGATAGTAATCAAGTTGTAGGTAGTCCGGATATTCAGCATCCTGCTGTCGCTTGATAATCTCTATAGCACCTTGCGCAATGTCATCTTCCCACTCCCTCTCAAAGGCTCTTCTTGCTCTCGGGTCGCCATGGAAATAACTATTTATAATTTCATAATGGTCATCCTCGCTTAGATTTCTTATAATGCTTTCCCAATCATAACCTACGCCATTATTTTCTTCATTTATGAGTTTTGGATTGAAAATATCCTCTACCATCTCCTGATTATCCTTGATGAAATAAGGGAGCGCACCCTTCTCTTCTGCTTTCTCAATTCGTTCTTTGTTCTCCTCAATCCAATCCTTGAAGCCGTCCGGAACGTCAGTAACCTCATTTACGCTCTCAGTAGAGTTTTCAGAATCGTCTGCCCAAAATTCTTCCTCCGTTTTGAGGATAGGAATAGTGTAACACATACACTGCGGATGCCACCCGGTGAAGACAAAATCCTTCGGATATTTCCCGGCCAACTCATCGCATATATCCTCCTTGTGCGTACCGTTCTGTGTAGTCTTGACCTCATAGCCGACAACGAAGTCAAACTGTTGCCAACGAGTCTGCTCGGCAGTTCGGTAAGCCATATTTATCTCCGTGCGAGCAAGACGCTGTGCATTACGAGCCGATGAGCGATAAACACCACGCCCTGGATGATATGCCTTTGCCGGAGCAGACAGATGCAATTTGATTAGGGAAAATAGCCGGACTTGATTATCCGATTATCATGAGTCAGTATTACGGTTCTGACAGATCCGATGAAGAGTATCCCAAATATGAGCTGCTCTCCTCCCACTGTGGCAGGAGAACATTTGTTGTCAATGCTCTCTCCATGGGTATTCCTCCCAATGTGGTGATGAAGTGGACCGGTCACTCCGATATTTCTGCCATGAAGCCTTATATAGATATTGCCGAAGTCACTCTAAATACCGAAATGGATAAATTCAACCGATAAGCGACAATTTGACCAATTTTAAGGAGGGCTAATCCCTCCTTTTTTGTGTCCAAAATCACACATAATATTTGCCAAGAAAACTTGCAAGTGTTACCCAAATCGTTACTCAAAACGTGTCCGTTTATGTCCGTTTATGTCCGCTTATGTCCGTTTATGTCCGGTAACAGCAAAGTATAGTTGGTATCTTTTTTGGAGGATATTTAAGTCGTAACCCATTGAAAGAGAGACGGAAACGATTGTCAACAACCGCTTCCGTCCCGGATTCCACTATATTATAAGGTGGTATTGATAATCAAATCTTTACAAAATTCGTTACATCAAATCGTTACATGAGGGAAAAGAATTAATATCTACCCTACTTTATGTATTTTTTTACCGCTCAACACCATATTTATGTAATTTTTTTACCGCTCAGACATCCCTATCCGTAAAAATTTTACCGCTCAACACCATA
>CAYVZJ010000012.1:0-54689 GCA_964456155.1 uncultured Sangeribacter sp. | reverse complement strand
GCCGGAGGCATGTCCGTACGCTCGCAGCTGAGCCTCTCCTCTCATATTCCTAATGCGAGGCGAATGGTGTTGATGCGGGCTTTTATGTGTGGCCGGAGGGGGCGCCAGGCTTTCCTTATCTCTCGAAGGGTCTTCAGAGCGTTTCTGTTTTTGCTCTTGCGGGCCATCGCTGCTATATAACGATATTTCTGATCGAAATGACGTTTTAATACCGTCAGAGGTATTCCGTAATATCTTGCAAGTTTCGGGGTTAATGCGAGAAGACGGCTATAAAATCGGAAGGCTTTAGCAGGTGATAAATTATTGGAAAGTGTCTCAGTATCGTCAACGGTATAATAGTAGCCCACCACCGGCAGAAATGAAGCGTCTCCCTGCGAGGCCAACGCTGCAATTATCGGAACATCCTCTACGCCACACTCTGCATTGCGCACCATCTCCGGTGCGTCCTCAAGTACTCTCTCAAGTGCCGCTTTGCGATATAACGCCGCCGACAGCTGATATGGGAGCGCTGTCGTGTTATTGAGTGTACCCAGGAGTATCTCCTTACCTTTCACCCTCGGCTTCATCCATTTGTAATACTCCGGCATCGCAGAATGAAGCCTTATGCCATTTTCAGCTACATCAGGAAAGACTACCGATAGACTCTCATCTGCCTCAAGCATGTCGATCTCTTTGGTGAGAAGAGTTGTGTCCAACCAATAATCGTCAGCCGCACAGTCAGACACGTATTTCCCTTGGCATAAAGCGAGTGCGTCAAAATAATTGTCTACCACCCCTTTGTTGGGCGCTTCAGGAGTCAACCGTATAATGTCCGGATATTTAGCGGCATACCGTTCGGCCAATTCCCGCGTGCCATCCGTAGAACCATCATCCGCGATAACTATTTCGTATGGATATTCGCATTTTTGCGCTAAGAGACTCTCTGCAGCTCTGATGAAGGAGTCCTTATGATTGTAGGCAAGCAATATGATGGACGCGATGGGGGTGCTCATTCTTTTCCGGAGAAAATATAGGTTAGTTAAAACGACGTTTCAGCGCACGGGGTATAAAGGATAAGTGGCGTTTGAGAGCGGTGGATAATCCGTAATGACGCCGCATGATGTCAAAGCGCTCACGCAGAGAGGTCAGCTTGTTTTTTTCAGTGGCTCCGTCATCAAGGTAATGTATCTCCACAGTTTTGAGGTTGTGACATTTATCCGGCGTTGTGGCCTTGATACATTTTATAGTCCAGTCATAGTCGGCTGAAAAGCGATAATGCGTGTCGTAAGCCGGTGCAATATCGCGCTTCACCATAAAGGCCTGATGACATACCAGCATTCCCTGTGAGAAAGAATTGAGGGTTAAGATCTCCGGTGCGTCAAGATGTCGCGGACGCAGAATTTCCCTTTCTGCCGACACTATCACGGTATCGGCATATATGATGTCCGGATTAAATTCTCTTGCTGCCTGCGCAAAATGAGCAAGAGAGTCGGTAGAGGCAAAAGAGTCTCCGGCATTCAGGAAGAGAATGTATTTGCCCAAGGCTGCCCGAAGCCCCTTATTCATGGCGTCATATATGCCATTGTCTTTTTCGCTGATAATTCGTAGGGTGTCAATGCCATAGCGACGAGCGACAGTGATGGTGTCATCCTTTGACAGACCGTCAATCAGGATGTGTTCAAAATCCTGAAAACTTTGTTGTGCCACCGACATTACAGTAGGTCGGATAGTCTCGGCAGCATTGTAAGAGATAGTGATAATAGATATTAGCGGAGTATTCATATTCAAAGGTAATAAAAATTTTTTATTAAGTCATAGGTCAGAGTTACGAGTTATGAAGTTACGGCTAAAGCCGCACCCGGTAAGAAAGAGGACTTTGGGTTATAGGGCAGAGTGATGAGTTATTAAGTAAGGGGTCTTATTTGGATAGATTATAAATTAGGGGGATTGACGTGCAAAAATAGATATAAAATTTGGTGGGGAGAGTAAATGTGGATAAATTTGTAATGCCTTCTCCCTGCGAGAAGGAGATTATAGAAATAAATAATTAACTTAAAAGAGAATAACTATGGCTTATGTAATTGGTGATAACTGCGTGGCTTGTGGCACATGTCAGTCTGTATGTCCCGTTGACGCTATCTCAGAGGGCGAAATCTATCACATCGATCCCGACACTTGTATCAGCTGCGGCAGCTGTGCACAGGTTTGTCCTTCTGACGCTATCACTGAGGGTTAATCTTCAGAATAGTCGGCTTAGGCATACTAAAGGTTAAAATTTTTATAGGCGCGTACCAAAATATAAATTTTGGTGCGCCCTTTTTTTTTATTACCTTTGTAAAATGCAGTTGTTTCCCCTGCGTTAATTCATTATGGATAGAGTCACAGTAAAAATTATCAATAAGAGTCATCATCCCCTCCCCGACTATGGCACTCCCGGAGCTGCCGGACTCGATGTGAGGGCTTTTCTTCCAAACGGTCCTATAACTTTGCGTCCCGGCCAACGAGCTCTTGTGCCCACCGGACTGTATATGCAGTTGCCGCAAGGATATGAATGTCAGATACGTCCTCGCTCCGGCCTCTCACTCAATTACGGACTGACTGTCGTTAATTCTCCCGGCACTGTGGATGCTGATTATAGAGGTGAAATAGGCGTGATTATGATCAATCTCGGCGAGAATGATTTCACTATCAATGACGGTGAACGCATCTGCCAGATGGTGATCACTACGTACAGCCACGTCAAATGGGAGGAGGCTAAGGAGTTGGATCGCACCGTGCGTGAGGATGGCGCTTTTGGTCATACCGGAGTCTGAAAAGATGAAGATTATCCACCGTCTTGCCGGCATTATTGCCCTACTGGTCTGTGTAGTCGTGGTGCCCGCCGTATATGGTGGCGGAAAGAAGGCAGACACTGAGGCAAATCGTGTCAAGTCGCGCCATTATTTTCTTTCGGCATCACAAAAGTATGCTGCCGGTAAATATGACGAGGCTCATGAATTATTTCGTAAGGCCTACCAATCTGACACTACCAACGGGGCGGCCGCACTCGAATACAGCACGCAGTATATGATGCTCCTCCCGTTTCAGCAGGAGCCGGACTCTCTCGTCTTGGAAGGATTACTGCGCAGCGGTCGCCGACTCGTCGATGATTATCCCTCCGACTTCTACAGCGTCTACAATTATGTGATGCTCAATGTCAATTCCGGCCGCACACGTGAGGGCATCGACGTCATGGAGCGCTTCCGCAAACTCAATCCGGGACATACCTCCGGACTTGAACTGCTCAACGATCTCTATATCGACGAGCGTGAATTCGGGAAGGCGCTCGAGGTGCTTGACAGTTATGAGCGCATCAAAGGCACGGATATAAAGTTGCTGCTCCGTAAGTCGGCCATATATATGGCAATGGGCGACAGCGTGGGAGCGGTAAACGTGGCTCGCGAATATGTAGACGCTAATCCCTCCAGTCCTCAGGCTTGGCAACTAAAGGGCCAGATCGAACAATATCTCGCATACAATGACTCGGCACTGAACAGTTATGCCCGCGCGGAGGCTTTAAGCGAATCCGGCTCAGGCGGAGCGGCCAAAATACAGATGGCACAAATATATCGTATGATGGGCGACAGCACAGCCTATGACCATAAGGTATATGAAGCGCTCATGGCCGAAGATCTCAATATCGATGTGAAAAAAGAACTGCTGCAATATTATGTCAGCGCTCAGGTGTCTGACAGCGTAGACAGCGGACGCAGTGACAGATTGATGGAGGTGCTGGTGAAACAATATCCCCACGAACCGGAAATCCTCGCGCTCGCTTCCGATTACAGTCTCTTTACCCGTAATTACGAAAAAGCACTCGATGAAATAAGATACTGTATTGACCTTGAGCCGACTTCGATGGACTATAGGCGCAAGGCGCTGGTATTGGCTTTTTTAGCCAATAAGCCCGATATCCTTGACAGCGTATATGCTCAGACAGCTCGCTTCTTCAATCCGCTCACTCCGGATTTTACCATTGAATACGCGCGTATGCTCGCCTCAATGGATCGCGAACAAGAGGCTATCGACCGTCTGCAGTCGGTAATGACCGCTGAGTATCCGGGCATTGAACTTACCAAGCCCCTCAACACCTCTTCGCTCAATAAGAATATGAGCGTCGAGCAACTCAATAATCTCATCGACATTTACCAGATTGCTGCAGACACTTTCAGCCAGATGAAAAGTTATCCGGAAGAGACACAAGTATGCTATGAAAATGTGCTTTTGCTGAATCCGGATGAGCCACTGATGCTCAATAATTACGCCTATTTTCTCGTCAGAGATAAGGCCGCCCCGTCAGAAGAAAACCTTGACAAGGCACGCAAGATGATAGAGCAGGCTGTAAGACTGATGCCCGGCAATCCTACATATATGGACACGCAGGCCTGGGTGCTGTATCGTGCCGGAGAATTTCAAGAGGCTCGCGATATACAGAAAGAGGCTATCGAAAAAGCACTGGAACAGAGAGATGATGAGCAACCCGGAGTCATGACCGAACTTTATGATCATTACGGCGATATCCTCGAGGCTTTGGGAGAAAAAACTGAAGCTATACAATATTGGCAAAAAGCACTCGAGGATGACCCCGAGAATGCGGACATAAAACTAAAACTGAAATCAAAATGAAAAAGAGCACGCTTTCTTTTGTAAGAACGACGGCAGTTCTTATCATCACAACTTTATATGGGGCTAATCTAATGGCTGCACCCACCGACCCTATCACTTACTCTGATGAAAATGTCATCGTAGAAGAGTCTGCTTTATCCGGCAAGGAAGCAAAAAAGGTGACTGAGTGCATTACCGCCGACTATAAAAACTGGGAAAAAGTATCTATAGCCGGAAAACTGAAGACCGACATGGTGCCTATACCCGTCACCATGCGCGTGGATATGGAAAAGGGTAAGAGACTCTCCGTATCGCTTCGCGCACCCTTTATCGGCGAGGCATTTCGCATTGAGATGACCCCCGGAAATATCTTTGTCATCAATAAAAGAGCCAAGACTTACTATCAGCTCGAATATGACGCGGAGCGACCCCTGCTCGATGTAGCGCAAAGCACTATGCTCGGCAGAATAGTCCTCCCCGAAGACGGCGAACTGAGCAAGTCCAACTTTAACAAATGCCTCTTTTACGCCTTAGGTCTTGATGCCGGAATAGCGGAGCAACCTACTGGATATGCAGTCGTACCACCTACGTTTGCCGAGAATTTCAGTTATGGGTATACCGTTAACAATGACTATAAAATCACAGGCGTTGTCCTAGCGATATCACAGAAGTTGGCCAATGCGGCTTTGGGAGCCAATGCGGCCACAGATGCCAATGCTTCCGCTGAAAATGATGCTGACGAATTTGTTGACGTTGCCGATGTCAATATCGAATATACCAAGTCAGGAAAGGCTAAGGCAAGTGTGCATGTGGCTCCGGGTAAATATGAATTTACCTTCATTCTCGAATTTGGAGAGCCTGAGTATGGCGCCAAACTGCTCGAACCTGTGGAACTGACAGACAAATATAAATCTGTCGGTCTTAAAGAGGTGCTTCGATTCTGAATGAAAAAATTATTAATACGATTCTGAAAAGTCGGTTAAATTGAAACGTCTAAGAAACATATATCATAAATTGCTCGTCATGCCACGCGTGATGACAGTGGCTTGTATCGTGCTGAGTATGACCGTCGGCCAACTGACCCCTCTCCGTCAGTTCACTCTCGCCTATGCTCAAACCTCCAAAAAATCGGCTTCCAAAAAGAAGTCCTCCGGCTCCTCCTCTCAAAAGAAGACCTCCGGTTCATCCGCCAAAAAGACTTCTTCCTCCAAAAACAACGCGAAGAAGAGCGCCGGCACCAAAAAGAGCACTAAGTCTGCCAAAAAGTCTGCCGGCAAGGGGAGTCAGAATGTCAGCTCTGCAGAATTGAAGCGTCAGCAGGAGAATGCACAGCGCGAGATTGCCAAGACTAAAGAGGAAATACGTGAGAATGAGGCCTCTATCAAGCGAAACCTCAGCGAGCTCAGCAAGATAGAGCAGGATATCGCTGTGAGCACTACCGAGGTGGGTAAACTCCGCTCACAGGTAGGCTCCCTGCAAAAGCAGATCGAAACTCTTACCGCAAAAATCAAGGAACAGAACGACCGCCTCGAGAAGTTGCGCAGCGAGTATCTTAAAGCAGTAAAGAAGATGCGCGGCGGCAAAAGACGTAACTCCCAACTGGCATTCATCTTCTCTGCGTCCAACCTCAGTCAGGCAGAGCGACGTATGCGATATCTCAAAGAATTTTCCGACTGGCGTCAAAACCAGACGGACGAGATCAATAAGACAGTCGCGCAGTTGAAAACCGAAAATGAGAAATTGGCTCAGACCAAAAAAGACTACGACGTGATGCTCGGCCGACAAATGAAGGTGCAGGAGCGACTCGTGAGCCAGAAGTCAGCGCAAAATAGAATTGTGGCCGACCTGCGAGCCAACGGCACCGCCCTCAATAATCATCTCGCCAGGAAACAGGCGGAGGTTAATGACCTGCGCAATCGCGTGGCGGCCGTCATAGCCGAAGAGCAGCGCAAGGCGGCAGAGGAACAACGTCGCCGTGAACTCGCAGAGGCAGAAGCACAGCGTAAGCGTGAAGAGGCACAGCGTAAGGCTGACGAAGAACGCCGGGCTAAAGAACTCGCCGAAGCAACGGCTAAACAACCCTCCGCCGAGAAATCAAAAGAGGAGAAGGCTCCCAAAAAGGATGCCGGCAAACAGATAGCCAAACAGGAAAAGCCGGCCAAGACCAAGAAAGACAATAAGAAGAGCAAGACCGAGAGCAAAGACTACGCCTCAGCCCGTCAGAGAAAGCCGCGTGGCGAGACGACAGCGCCCGCAAAAGCTACGGCTGAAACCAAAAAACCTTCTACGCCTTCCGGCGGTGGATTTGCAGCCATGAAGGGTAGTCTGCCACGCCCGGTGAGCGGATCCTTCCGCATCACCAGTCCCTTCGGCCGACATGCGCTCCCCGACTTGCCCGATGTGGTATATGATAACCCAGGCATTGATGCCGAGGTGGCCTCGGGCGCTACGGCACAAGCCGTATATGCCGGCAAAGTCTCCGGCGTATACATGATACCTGGATTTGCGACCGTCATAATCGTCAATCACGGAGAGTATTACACCGTCTATGGCAACATCGATACCGCTTCAGTAAAGGTAGGTGATACCGTGCGACAGGGTGATGCCGTAGGACGGGTAGCTTCCGATCCGGATAATCCGGGTCACAGTTCGATACATTTCGAAGTGTGGAAAAACCGCGACAAGCAAAATCCCGCAGCCTGGATTCGCTAATCCGCCCGTCAAATCCCACTTCCCCCGATAGATAGGATGTCAAGATGATAGAGGTTAAGAGATATCACGAAGAGAATATGCGCGAATGGAATGACTTTGTCGCAGCTTCGCGCAATGCCACTTTTCTGCATAATCGTCTCTTTATGGACTATCATAGCGATCGCTTTGATGACCATTCCCTTATGTTTTATCGTCGCGGCAAACTCTCCGCTCTCCTGCCGGCTGCTGTCTCAGAGACGGAGGGATGCAAGACCCTCCATTCCCATCGTGGGCTGACGTACGGCGGATTGTTGCTCCCCCCGCATCATTGCGATGCCGGGGATATAATGCAGATTTTTCAGGCGCTTGCAGACTATTGCCATGAGCAAGAAATAACCCTAATCGACTATACACCGGTGCCTTATATCTACTGCAAAGCACCGAGCGAAGAGGACGTCTATGCCCTTTGGCGCATGGGCGCTGAGATGAGTGTCTGCAATCTGTCGGTGGCAATTGACTTGCAGCATAATCCCGGATTTGACACTCGTCAGCGTCGCAATTGCCGTAAGGCCGAGAAGACGGAGTGCAATATACGCAAGATAGGCGACGATGAGGAGATAGTGCTCTTTCATGCCATGCTGAGCAGATGTCTTTCGGAACGTCATTCCGCCGTGCCGGTACACACTGTCGATGAGTTGGTGCTTCTACACAGTCGTTTCCCCTCGGAAATAGAATTTTATGTGGTGGAAAGTAAAGGGGAGATGCAGGCTGGAGTGATGCTGTTTGATTGCGGTATGACGGTGCATGCCCAGTATATCTGCTCCACACCGACAGCGCGCGAACACGGACTGTTGTCGCTGCTGATGCAGAGTGTCATAAACCAAAGCGCGATGCACGGCGCGAGATACTTTGATTTCGGCATCTGCAATGAGGATGCAGGCCGATATCTCAACGTAGGACTGGCCGCTCAGAAATATGGTCTTGGCGGCACGGGAGTGGCTTATCCGCGCTTTCGCCTCTCTGTAGGTGAGCAATTAACGCAGCCTGACCGGTATTGACGTAAAGGCTCAATTTATTCTTGACAATGGCAGGGAGCAATACCACATCTAAAGTGCTGAAGGTGATGAGCCTTTTCACCGGTGTAGAGTCGGTGGGCATCATCTGCTCCATAATCAAAAACAAACTCGTAGCGATTTGGCTTTCGGCCGTCGGCATCGGTCTCTTCACCATCTTCAATCAGGTGATAGACACCACCTCTTATCTGACGAGTCTCGGACTGCGCCAAAGCAGCGTGCGCGATATCTCCCAATGCCGGGAAGAGGAGGGTAAATTACGCCGGATGATAGGCAACGTGCGGCTGTGGAGCATTTTGGCCGGACTTGCCGGCGCGCTGCTCCTTTCAGCATTATCCATGCCGCTGGCGAAGATTATAATGGGCAATGCCGGGCAATGGTGGAATTTCGTGCTCTTGGGCGCAGTCATGCTTTTCAATGCGTTATATGCCGGCGAGAGTTCCATATTTCAAGGTACTGAAAATTACCGTCGTCTTGCGCGCACCGGTCTGGAGACAGCCGTTGTCGGACTCCTCATTTCCATTCCCATGTATAGATGGCTCGGAGATGACAGTGTGGTATACAGTATCATAGTCTATGCAGTGACGGGATGCGTTTTCGCTTATATCAATCGCAACAAGCGTTATCCGTATCGTCCGGCCTCCTTGAGCAATCTTCGCGAAGGAATGGGATTCGTAAAACTCGGCGCCTATATGTCGGTGGCAGCCTTTGTGAGCACGCTGTTGCAACTCGTCTTCATTTCATGGCTCAATGTGGAAGTCTCTACTGCCGAGGCCGGTCTTTATGGCGCTGGTATTACACTGGTAGTGCGCTATACAGGTCTGATATTCAATTCTGTAGGTATGGAGTTTTACCCCCGGATATCCGCACATGCCGCGAGCAGGATGCGTGTCTCCGCGTTTGTCAGTCATGAGGTGACGCTACTCTTATTGATATTCACTCCGCTGATATTGCTTCTTTATATCTTCCTCCCCTTTATTATCAGACTCCTTTATTCAGAAGAATTTATAGTAATAGAGGGGATGGTGGCTTTCGGCATACTCTCGGTGCTTTTCCGGTCTGTTTCGGTAATCATGAGTTATACTATGGTGGCTAAAGGTAAGGGACTTATGTATATGATTATTGAGAGTACGGATGCGGTAATCGGACTGATACTCTGCATCGTGCTGTATAAAATATGGGGACTTGCAGGCGTGGGTATAGCGCTTGCTTTGTGGCATCTGCTTTATATGGTGATGCAATGGTGGGTGTATAATAAGAAATTCCGGTTGAGATTGGCAACAGATGCGCTCAACTTGCTGATATTCTCGTTGCTGACGTGTGTCCTGGCGCTTGCTGCCCGCAGTTTGTTGCCGGCAGGGATATGGATGCCGCTATTGGCGCTCACTACTATCTGGTATTTCCGCCTTTTCTTCCGAATGCTTAAACGCAGAGGGGTGTTAGGAAAGGTTACTAAAAAGTTGAAAAGCCATGGGTGAAAGACAACAGTATAGTAATCGGCCGTTGGTGTCTGTCATAATGGCCGTCTATAACGGTGAGAGGTATGTCGAGGATGCCGTCAAGTCGGTATTATCTCAGACGTATGATAATATTCAGCTATTGGTGACCGACGATGGCTCTACTGACCGTACGCCCGAGATTTTGTCGCGCCTTTCCACTGAAGATGATAGAGTCATTGTTACTCGTATAGACAACCGCGGCCTATCCGGTGCTCGCAATGCCTCTCTTGAAAAGGCAGAAGGAGAGATAATTACATTTATTGACAGTGATGATATTTATCATCCCGAAGCGATTGAAAACCTTGTCAGGCTGATGCAGAGCGGCGATGCTGATGTAGTGGCCGGCGGACTGATAATGACGGAAAAAGAGCCCGAAGAATGGCGTCAGAACCCGTTGACGGTATCTTCTGTCAAGCACCTGAGCGGTGAGGAGGCACTTGTATGTTCGCTCTATCAACGTCCGGCAATAAATAGTGTCTGCCAACTTGCCGTGCGGGGATCTCTGTTTCGTGGCGATGAGGGGCTGAGATTTATCGAAGGACTCTATTATGAGGATCTGGAACTCACTTCGCGGCTCTATCTGCGTTGCGATAATGTCGTAATTGCTGATATCAACCATTATTTCTATCGACAGGATGGCGGAAGTTTTATTCATCGGTTTAGTGAAAAGCGACTTGATGCGCTTAAAGTGACGGAGAAGATAGAGACATTGGTAAAGAATAGGGGAGAGGCACTAAAGAAGGCGGCGTACGACAGACGCTTCAGTGCTTGCTATAATATTTATCTCTTGCTGGCAGTAACGCCCGGCAATCGCTACGATGAGGTATCCTCGATGTGCTGGAGGGAGATACGTGAGAGACGGTGGAAGACATTGTCTAACCCTCGCGTCCGATTGAAGAATAAGCTCGGTGCCCTCGTGTCATATTTAGGTGGAAGTGTAGTCAAAAGGCTTAAAAGATAAAAGATATGAGCAGCGAAGGTATGAAATTGAGAGAAGGGATGACGGTTGTGATACCGGTCTATAACCGCGCGGACATAGTCAGGCGCACCCTTGACAGTATCGCTGCTCAGACGCGTTTTCCCGATGAGGTGATATTGGTAGACAATGCCTCGACAGATAACAGTCTTAGCGTGCTGGAAAGTTGGCGTGACGAAATGCTTGCTCTGGGTAGGAAAGTGATGGTCTTATCGGAGAATCGCCCCGGAGGAGCGAGTGCAAGGCAAGCCGGTTTTGAGCGAGTTGCTACCGACAAAGTGATGTTTTTTGACTCAGATGACGTGATGCGTCCGGGTCATGTGGCTGAGGCGGTAAGACTCTTTGCCGAAACGCCAGACTGCGACATCGTAGCATGGACCACGCTGACACATTTCCCGGAGGGAGGCACGCGCTATAAACCCGTATTGGCCCGTCATCTGATGGAGGGTCATCTGCTCCATGCGATGTTGGCCACACAGGCATACGCCGTCCGCACAGACTTCTTCAGACGCTCCGGAGGGTGGGATGTCTCCCTGCATGGCTGGGACGACCTTGAAGTCGGTTTCAGGCTACTGCTCAATAACCCCAAGATAATCCTCTCCGAGCAATGCAACGTGGATATCTATCCGCAGGGAGAGGCCTCAATCACCGGCGTAGACTATACTCACCGTCGCGGCGAATGGGAGCACGTGATTACGCTGATGGAGGAGAACGCCCGCAAAGCCGGCCGAAAAGACACCCCGCATCTCTTACGTCTGCTCGCCTACCGCCGGGCCATCTTAGCCGCCCTCTACGCCCGAGAAGGCAACAAAGAAGCAGCCCGTCACCAACTCACCGAAGCCCTCCACTCCCCGCACCTAACCCGCCTCCAACGCCTATACCTCCGCCTGGCCTACACCCTAACCGCCCATGGCCTCCGAGGCGCCGCCCGCCCCGCCCCCTACCTCCTGTAACACTACATTACACCGACCTACAAGAAATACGGCTGCGCTGAAGAAGCGAAGCCGTTAGCTTTAGTGTTTCTTGCCGGGGGATTTGCCGGGATTGTGATGGTGGGCTTTGCGAGCCTTCTTATGTTGCTTCTCAGCGTGTTTCATCATCTTCTTGTAATGCTTTTTGCAAACCTTGCAATATCCACCGTGATGGTGATGATGATGGTGCCCGTCACCGAACAGAGGTGGAGGTGGCGGCGGACCGGGCAAATGTCCGTCAGTAGTTATCTCAATCCCAGACCCCTCTGTAGTAACCCAAAGATGCGTATCAGCCGAAGCCGAAGAAGAGATAAAGGCAATAGCCAAAGCAGCCAAAAGTGAAGCAGTGTGTTTCATAGTTCCAAAATTTAAATCAAGTTGTCAGAATCAGATTAACTCATCATAATTATAACTCGTCATAATTATCGAGTCCTAATTATTCCATATTAACACAGCATCCCCAAAAATAGTTGATGTCCTTTAGCGTCCGTCAATAAGTATTTTTCTCAAAAACCTATATTATGCAGATAGAGATACAGGGGTATCTACAATCTCAGACGAACAGAGTGTAACGTCTTTTATGCCTTCGTTTCACCGTTTTAGAAACACCGAAGGGATGTACTCTTTTCGGAGTGAACCTTCTCATTATATTTTCTACAATTATTAATATTGAAACAAATGGCATCAATCAAAGTAAAGTTTAGGCCCTCAACTATCGTTGACCGCGAGGGTACAATCTACTATCAAATCATCCATGAGAGAAAGCCGCGTCAACTTTTTACCGACTATCATGTATATCCGACTGAATGGGATGAAACCCGCTCAATGGTAACAACTACACAGAACAGTGAGCGCGAATCCTTTATTCTTTCAATCCGAGAACGGATTCGGTGGGACATGGAACGCCTCAACAAGATTATCCGTAAACTTGACAGCGACGGATTGCCCTTTTCAGCAGATGATGTGATTAGTGAATTCAAACGATATTCTAACGAATGCAGTTTATTCAAATATATGAATAGATTGATTACCAAACTCAAACAGAATGGAAAAATAAGAACATCTGAAACATATACAGCAGCTCTCAACAGTTTCAAGAAATTCCGTCAAGGCGAAGATATAATGCTTGATTCCATTACCTCGGATATTATGGAATCTTACGAAGCCTGGCATAAAACCATAGGTAACTCTTCAAACACAATCTCTTTCTACACTCGTATTTTGCGCGCAACATATAATCGAGCAGTGGAAGAAGACATCATCGAAAATCGCAATCCCTTCCGTCGCGTTTACACCGGAGTAGACAAGACCGTAAAACGCGCAATTCCCTTGGATGCTATTAGTAAATTGAAAAGATTAGATTTGAGTCTTACTCCAAGACTTGATTTTGCCAGAGATATGTTTTTGATGAGTTTCTATCTAAGAGGAATTAGTTTCATTGATCTTGCATACTTGAAGAAATCTGATTTAAGAAATGGGTATCTATACTATCGACGTCGTAAGACGAGTCAGTTGCTGACGATTGAATGGACAACAGATATGCAGATGCTTCTTGATAAATATGATGAGAATCAAACAGAATATCTCATGCCAATCATAACCAATCCTAACGTAAATCCCCGTAGTTGCTATCGAAATGTTGGATACAACATTAACCGTAGCCTGAAGACTATTGCGCAGATGATATGCATAAACATTCCTTTGACTATGTATGTAGCGCGCCATAGTTGGGCATCAGCTGCCAAAGCAAAGGGCATACCTATCAGTATAATCAGTGAGGGTATGGGTCACGACAGTGAAACAACAACTCAAATATACCTCGCTTTCCTTGAAACCACAGCAGTGGATAAAGCAAACTCTCTCATATTAGATTCCCTATAACATATACAGCGCCGCGTTGATTTTTCATCAAGGGTTTTTGTTTGGAAATTATCCAAAACTCTTGGCAAGAGTTACTTAACTAATGGCAAAGTTAATGAAAAATTATGATATATAGGACATCGACTTACACTAATTTTTTCAACCTATGCAAAAAATCATTCACATGTTTGGCTAATACTCTAAAACGCGATTTACAAATCCCTCATAATTAAAGTTTTTATACAAGCCAAATCTCTTGCCAAGAGTTACTTGCCAATGCAAATTATACAATAATAGTAAACCTAATAAAAAATGAACAAGTTTCGTGTAATTGGTTGTGGTCTCGCCTTCCTTATTCTTGCGGGAATAAGCTGTTGGGCAACGGAACAATCCTTACATTTGCTTCTGCCAGCAGGATGGCCAGAAGTGCTTGTGTGGGGTATAACCATTGCCTTCTTTGTGGTCGCTTCAATCGGAACAAAGATGATAGCAGATTCTCTTTTCTCCAGTGATTTCATAGACAACAGAAAGGGAAAGTTGTGGGGCGGGATTTTCCTCGTGGTATTTTTCTGGTTGATTATGAGTATGCCAACTAATACTCATACTTTCTTCTACAACGATAAGATAGGTTCAACTATATCTCGTGATATAGAGACGACTAATAAATATCTACAGCAAGTAGTAGATTTGGGAACATCTTCTTCTCTTGCTTTGGATGAGGAGGGTAAAGGGATTAAAAATGCCGTAGAGGAACAGCGCAGGCATATCGTTGCACAGTTTAATGGACGTGAAGCTCCTTTTAAACGAGGTAATGGCGAAGAGATTGGAAAACACCTTGAAATAATAGATACAATACTTAATGCGAATATTAAGCAGCATCCAGATTTTAACAGTGTAAATCCAGCTATATTGAATGGCTATCAAATAGAAATCGACAAAGCTTTGTCAGATGCCTTGAGGTCGCATACTATTTCCGAACAATCCGTTCAAGCTGCTCGGAAGCAAATTAAACGCTTAACTGCACTGAATGATTCCATTCAAGATCATGTGGCATCAGCAAGCCTTAATGAGGACGAGATTCGTCAATGCGAAAAGGAACTTAAAGACGGATACAACATCATATCAACAAATAAAACTTTTGTAAAATTTGACAAAAACTCAGATGACGAAAGTGTGTACACAAAAGAAAACGGAGAAACTCGTACTAAAAGAATGGCATCTGTAATTGATGTTTTCTTTGTGGATTTTCTTAGTGGGAAATTTCCCGGTTCATTCTGGTACTATGTAATATTGTCAATTCTTGTTGATATAGCAGCTTTTATATTCTTTGACATTGCATTCATGAAAAAAAATGATTGAGATTATGGAAGATAAAGATATAGACCTTAATATTGAAGATATCAAAATTGAAGATATCAAAATTGGAGAAGAAACAAATCCCTCCATAAATGCCTCATCAGATGACTCTATAAATGAGGAGCCAACATCCGCAAATGTTATTGATGAAGATGATATAAAAATTGGAGACAAAAAAGCTCCAATAGTGATGTTGTTTGGACCACCTACCAGCGGCAAATCCATGACTCTTGTGCGATTGGCACGTTATCTTCGTAAATTAGGCTACACTGTTAAGGCCGATACCACATTCAAGGCCGATGATACATACAAGGAGAGATGTGAAAAATTCCATAAAAACCTTAATACAACAGAGGCCCTTCTCGGTAATGCTCTTAATGAGTTCCTGATGGTAAAGGTGGTTAACCATGGCACTACTGTTTGTCAGATACTCGAGGCTCCAGGGGAACATTACTTTAATCCGAAAAAGCCTGAAGAAATTAGTGCACGGAACTTCCGTCCATACTTGACTCAAATCATCCGCACGCTGCCAAATAGGAAAATATGGGTATTCATTACCGAAGCAGAATGGAATGTGCATGCATCGGTAAAAGACTCGTATGTAGGTCGCATTAGGAATTGTAAGCACCTGCTTCTTCGGAATTCTGATCGTGTTGTCATCTTATACAACAAAGTAGATCAGAAAGAGGAACTTTTCGAGGACGGGAAGCTCCACGTTTCCTCCGCAGAAAAAGCAATGAAGGATGAGTATGAAGGCCTTTCATCAGTGTTCAAAAATCCTAACCCCATAACAAGCCTATGGCACCCCTTCAATTATAGATTCGTGCCGTTTTGTACCGGTTATTATACAAAACAGGTTGGAGGGAAACCCAAATATAACGAAAGTGAGGAAATGTATCCAAGACTTCTATGGGAACAAGTTATGAAATGTATAAAAGGATAATATGAATGCTTTTGAATTATATATACATGGAACCCCAAATGGACACCAGATTTGGGGAAGTGAAATAAATCATGACTATATAAGCACTTTTTATAATCATGATTCGAATATAAGCGACAAAGCCGCCCTACAAATAGATATTTGTTTAGGAGACTCATACTACACCTACCTTCATCAAAAAGATGTTTATGATTCGAACGAAAGGCCGGGCTCATTCTTCGCAATGACCGTCTGTTTCCCGAAATCATATTGTACAAATGTTTCCAAATTGTATCAAATTTTTGAAGCGGTATACGAACAGGTATGTGTTGGCACACTGATAACGCAGAAACAGAATAAAGAGGTTTTCCTTGTTTCTGATTTCGAGTCTTCTCGTTCTGGGAACAGTGCTACAGTTGATAAAATTCGGGCAATCTTTTTAAAAAATATCGCTGAATTAATTCAACCATTCATCATGCCACTTGTGGATGTGCCTGATACATTCAACAAAACTAAAAAGCAGTTCAGTCTTCAAGAAGTTGACAGCCCATTGTTTTTTGATTTCTTCAAGAAACAATCTATTGTCGTTTTGCCTAACTTAGAGCCGGCTGTTATTGCAAATCAAATTATCGCTAAGCAACTGAATACTGCCATCTCCCAAAAGAAAGTTCTTGAATCGGCAAATTCACAGCTACAGACAGATAACGCTAAGCTTTCGAATGATAATAAGGAGTTGACAAGGCAGTTGCATGCTTCCACTTCCAATTCAGAAAAGAAATATTCTTCAGCCATAACTCAGCTTAAATCAGAATTGAGGATTGCGACTCAGGAGCGAGATGAGCTCAAAGCTAAAATTGAGGATGCTAAGTCTTCAATACAGCTTATAGATAAACCAGTTCAGAAGCTTACCCGCCTTCTGGCGGGTCGATTTCCTGAAAACGATAGGAGACATATTGTTGAAGATATGGAATCTTCAAAAAGAACTTACCCGAAAAATTCAAAGGAAACATGGACATCAAGGCTTAATAGTATTTTACTTGGCATTACTATTATTCTGTGTATTGCTATTCTATGTTGTGTAGTCATAAGTAAAAAGTCCGTAGATACCTCTGTTTCAAGAACGGAGCTATCGCAGGAGACTGACTCTTCTGTAAGTGCAATTGGTAGTCCAGAAGAAATAGAGAGTGAACTTACAAAAGTAGATGAATTTTCTGAGCCCGAAATAGTTTATGACAATTTGGCTGATTGTTATATAGATCTTGAGAACGGTGCAGTGAAAAACAAAAACCTTATTGTGTCAGGACAGGAATATATCCTATCAGTAAAAAAGCCAATTAATGGGAAAAGTTACCCTGCCAAGGTCGAAAAAGGTACATGGAGTGTCATTATCAAAGATGGACAGACTCCAATTAATGAAGATAACACTTTTGTAGCCCCGTCTGAATCAGGTCAGAATATATTAATTAAATATGAAACAGAGAGTGGGGAAAAGAAAACCAGACTTGTAATTGTTGAATAGCCATGGGGAAAAAGATTTATTTTATTATAACTATAGTTTTGATTCTTTTGACTTCGTGTGGGAAGAAATCAAATAAACCTCCTTATAACCTCAATAAGCAAACATCAGAAACCATATGCATACCCTATGAGGAAGTCGGAGGAGTAAAAACCATACCGGTTAAATTGAATGGGATAACAATGAATATGGTATATGACACCGGTTGTTCTGATATTCATCTGTCATTGAATGAAGTTCAAACTCTTGTTAAAAATGGTAAACTTGAGGAAAGTGACATATTAGATGCCTCTTATGCAACTGTTGCGGATGGGTCTATAGTAGAGAATGGCACTATTAATATAAAACGTATTGAAATCGGTGGAGAAGATGGTATAGTGTTAGAAAACAAGACTGCGAGTGTTGCTTTGAATCAGGTCGCCCCAATTTTGCTTGGAAATGCGGTTTTAGATGAACTCGCATCAGTCGAAGTTGACAATATAGCAAAAACTATAAACTTTAATAAAAAGTAGTACAGTGAATTGCTCAACATATATTTTTGGAGAATTGTCAGAGGGCTATTCGCAATATCCTGAAGACAGTTCTTCAAATATTTTTAAATCAATTTATTCTAAATGTAATGCTCCATCTCAATTGATTATACATAGAGATGATAGCATGATGTATTATGTTTATATAAGAAGGTTAGAGACAAAAAGATACATCGGTTTAGCAGTTGCAATAAATGGATATTATTTTAGCCAAATAAGTTCATTGTTCTCTTTATTTGAAAAACAGATTGAGCAGCTTGCCGAGCGAGGCATAATTATTAATTATTCTAAAAGTGGAGATTTAACAACTTCATTATCATCTTTGAGAAAAGAAGAAGAAGAGGTAATGGGATATGCTAATTATCTCCATGGAGAATTGTCGTCTAACAATACTGTTAAAAAACTTCCTCAGGCCGATTTTGCTGTTTCAATAAACTCTCAAAAAATCTTCAATGAGAATGACAGTAACAGTGATATTGTAAAAGCATCATACACTTTTGGTTTTACAATAATACTGAAACAGGATAACTATGATACAGTTCGTTCAACGAGTTATAGAAACACACTAAAGCAATTAAACATTCAAAACGAATCATTAACTCGGGAACTAGAAAAATTAAAAGAAACTAATAAGCAAATCTTACGTCAAAAGAAACAATTTAAAAAGGTAATTTTTCTTTTCCTTGCAGTTATAGCATGTGGTGTTGGATTGTATCTTTTATATGATAACCTAAATAACACACAGTATGAACTAAACTCGGCTAAAGAGACTATTGAAGAGAAGAATTCAATTATCGTTAAAAGAAATGAACGTATTTCAATATTAAAAGATTCTATATCTAATTTAGTAAGTTCATTACAGCAGGTAAAAAGAGATAAGAATGAACTAAGTGATAAATTGAGTAATGTATGCAGTTCATATCCTTTCATTGTTACCGAAAGCGAAGTGAATTCAAGTAGATTTAAATTCAAGTATTATTGTGATAAAGAGAGAGACATCACAGTAACACTTAAAGCAGTTAACAGTAGAAATTCTGAAATCGTTTCAAACAGCCATTCATTAACTTTTTATAAAGGTGGAGGTGAGAAATCACTTGACTTTAACCGTAGATTAGACACATCAGAGTATTATTACATTATCTTAATGTATGACGGTAAAATAATTGCCGGAAAGTATTGGTAGTCAAAACGACATGATGAGATTGACGATAAAACGATTTGATGCCGCAAGAAGTAATGGATATGGTATGTTTCCGTAAACAACGTCCTAATATATATGTTCGTTATACTTTCGAACCAATGGGAATGTAAATTCATATGATTGGGAAATACAGCTAACACGGAGATGGGAAATCACTTGCTGAAGAATGGCCCATCATATCAGATAAAGAATAATTGAAAATCATGGGTTACATATAGCCCCCATATTAACATTAAGTATAACCAATAAATATAACAATGAAACAACAATTCAGATTAGCCATGTTGATGATGTTACTAGTGACCGGCGTTGGACTATCATTTCAGAGCTGTCGTGAGTGCTGTGATGAGCCTAAAGTGCAGGTTTATGTCGCACCATCTTTCAAGGCTACTAATATTAGCGTTAATGGCGACAAACCACTTACTGCATCGGACAACAAAGACGTTGTAAACTTCAACTACAGTGTAACGATTACAATAGATGGCGAAGCTCAGACATTCACTGGGTCATATAGGAGTAAAGAACTTCCTGTAATGGCAGGCAATGAGGTAAAGATAACTGCATCTTTCGATGAAAATGCTGCGACATCGAATATTTGCTTCACAATGCCCGATGGAAGCAAAAAAATAGTCTCAAAGAGCCAGCCTATTTGCACATGGATTGTTTCTAACGACCTTAATGTTGGAGATAAAATCATTGCCCAATGGGCAGACGAGTCAGGTATGATTCAGTATTCAAGCCTTTCGTCTTTTATAACACTAATTATTTTAAATAATTCCAAGCAGTGAGCATTAAAGATTCGTAAAGACTTTTGTGGCAATCTTCACTATATTGGGAATCGCTTTCATGGTAAAGTAATTCATGGCATCGGAACCACCACCCATTGCCGCTCCTGCGGCAATAAGTTCTTCGGCTAAAACAAAGATATTTGTCAAAGCCACAAATAAATGCACGAAGTATAATTGTAGTTGTTTATGCTAACGGGGCTACACACATGACAATAGTACATATGAAGGTGCTGGCTCCAACAAGGATGGTCATGGCCACACCTGTGGATATGTCCCGAAAAAAACAAGATCTCAAAAATGGTAAAATCAAACTATCCAAAATATTATTTCAAGTTTTTCTCATTTGGTGAGCATATCGCTGATACGATTGAAAATTTATTGGAGCATAAAATCTACACTCCTTCAATACGTCAACTCAATGACCCATTTGAGGGAAGATGGCATGGTAATAAAATTGAAGCAAAATATCCGGGAAATGATAAAGAATTTTATGGCAAATTGTGCCGAAGACGTGTTTTTTGCCTTTGTGCAAGTAATTCTGAAGATTTTCCTCTATCATCCGAAAGTGTATTAATGTGGTCGCATTATGCGAATTCGCATAAGGGCTTTTGCGTGATGTTTTCAAAAAAAATATTGGATGCGGCAGGTCAAGAACCATTTTCACGTCAAATGATTGACTATTCAGATTCGATGAGTGAAATGACCGGCGCAGAGAATAAAGATATGTCAATCTTGTTCAGGAAAAGTGATGAGTGGAAATACGAACATGAATTTAGGTTATGTTTCAAAAATACAGATTCAAGCGGAATCCCCTGTTTCTATAGAAATATACCGGAAAATAGCATTATTGCCATTTTTGCGGGCTGTCAAATTAGTCCGCTCAATGACTGCTTGTTATATGGATTATCCAGAAGACTGGATTGCGATTACTATACGTTAAAGAAGAATAATCAATTTTTTCGTTTAGAAAAGATTCTTGTTTATAAAGCTAACAATCAATAATATTTAAAGTTGAGTTCGACACGTAATAGGACGAAGCGATGAAAAAAGTAATTTTATCAATGATGATTGCAGTGGGAGTGTTGACGTCCTCTTCTTGCAACAACACAAAGGGAGATGCTACCACATCCCAAAATGAGACAGAAGAAACAGTTTATGAAGAAGTTGCACTTGAGGACGTTATTGAGCCTTGCGACACAACGGAAGCAGTTACTCGTGGCTCCGCTTCAAGTGAGGGCTTTGGTCGTTGTTCAAAATGCGCCTGTAAGAAGTTTGAGGGACGTGGCGATGTCTGCAAAAACTGTGGACACGCTTACAAGAAACACTATTGATTATCAAAAGAAATGAAAATATGGCAAGGGACATCGTAAGTTATTGCGATGCTCCTTGTTGGTAATTTTGCTGTATGAGATTGACAATCATCAGAAATATTATCATAGCGATAACCTGCCTTTTGTCATGTTTAAATACATCGGGAATAACTCGTCGCGGACTTGTAATAGGTTTGGGTGAGTATCAGGACAAGGCATGGAGTAAAATTCATGGCGACCGTGATGTGACCATTGTAAAGGATATGTTGGTTAAATGTGGATACACTGATGTTGTGACGTTGGTAAATAAACAGGCTACAAAGGCAGGAATTATCTCAACTTTCAGTCAATTGACAGATAGATGCCGAAAGGGAGATATTGTGTATATCCATTTTTCCGGTCATGGTCAGCAAATTACTGATGTGAATGGCGATGAAGATGATGGTTGGGATGAGGCATGGATACCCTATGATGCGTTGTATTCCTATTCTAATTCATATAGAGGGGAAAAGCATCTGATTGATGATGAAATTGCCATTTGGATGAGCAAAATCAAGAATAAGATTGGTATAGCAGGGAATCTTCTGTTGGTCGTGGATGCTTGTCATAGTGGAGACTCATCACGAGACGGTATTGAAGATGATGTAAGATACATTCGAGGTGCAGATAAAGATTTTATCATCCCAATGAAACAAAAACCAACTAAAATAGCTAAGACTAAAGAAAATTGGTTGACGCTCACGGCTTGTCGAGATTTTCAAGTCAATTGTGAGGTAAAGACAACGAGCGGCGAATTTTACGGGATGCTCTCATATGCAATCTGTAAAGGTCATCCTGATTTTAAGAAAAAAGATAATAATGGCATAGCGATGCAACTCCAACAGTTTGTTGATAAGTTTCGACATCAGTTACCTCAGGATATCACTCTGACGGGTCTAACCTCCAAGCAGTCATTATCAACTTTTTTCAGATGACTGCATTATCACAATTCATATTAAGACTTTTTGTGGCTTGTTTATTTACTGTCTTTTGTGTCACGATGAGCGGACAGATCAGTATGTCCGTGGAGCAATATATTGTAACCGGTGATAATGCTCTTCGTCAAGGAAATCATAAGGTGGCGGAGACATCATTCAAATTAGCCATACAAGAAGCTGAAAGCCTTGGACAGCCGGGAGATCAGATACTCGGCATGATGAAGTTGAAGCAATTTCTTGTTGATCAGAACCGACTTACAGAAGCCGTAGAACTATCGATGACTCTCTGCGACTTTATGGAGCGCAACGGTAACTTTGAATTAGATAGCAAGTTGTATGAATATGGACAGATTGCCATAATGCTCGCACAACTTCACAATGAAAAGGATGCCATGTCATGCCTTGATCTCTTAATGGCTGTTGCTCAAGAAATCAAATCGCCGTTTGCCTATGGATTTTTCAACAATACAGCAGGTATGGTATATGGAAACCTTGGCAAGTGGGATCGCGCCATAAAATATTATGCTGCTATAGACTGGTTTAACCATTCAAAAGACCGCGATGCCCCTCCTTTGAACGAAAATGCCCAAGTTCTATTGGCAGCTGCATATTACAATGCAAACTGTTTTAAAGAATCATATTCCTTATATCACAAACTTGCCAATCAATATCGTGAGAGATACGGTATAAACTCTCGAAAATATGCCGAAGCTGTTTTATGGCTGGCAAATATTGAAGCATACAACGGAATGTTGAGTGAAGCCAAGACTCACTATATAGAATGTTGGAATATCATCAGAAAGATTGTTGCGCAAGACTTGATGCTGCTTCCCTCAAATTCTCGCGGTGAATATTGGGCTAAAGTGAATGATGCAATGTGGCGAATGGTTCCTTTCGCGATAGCAGCCAATTTTAATGAGGATGATTTTACGTCAATGGCATTTGAGTCGCTGATGTTTAGTAAAGGATTATTACTTTCTCTTGAGAAATCGACAAAATCTGTAATTGAGCAATCAGGCAATGAAGAACTTCTGTCTGAATATATGCGGATTGCGAATCTGCGTAATAAGATTGCGCAACTTCAAGCGTCAGGTCTGGGAGCTGAAGCCACAGCGGAATATATGACAATGGATTCTCTTGATAAAGCATTCCAACAAAAAATGCAATCCCTTAGCCTGTCAACAGCAGTCCCGATAATAACGCATTATGAAGTCTCCGCTGCTTTGGACAAAGATGAGGCACTTATTGATTATGCTGACTTTGTAAAAAAAGATGGTTCACACGTCTATGCAGCTTTTGTCGTGAAACCCGGCAGGAAGCATCCCAAACTGATAAACGTGTTTGAGCAATCCAGCCTTGACTCAGTCATAGTTGAAAAAAATTGCAAATATTCCGACCTGTATTCCGACTACTATCAAGAATTCATGTATGACCTACTATGGGAGCCTTTGATTAAAGAATTGAAAGGAAGCAATACTGTGTATTTCGTGCCATCAGAAGTTTTGAATCAAATTGCTGTTGAAGCTGTCAAATTGCCTGATGGACAGTATGTCGGAGATAGATACAACTTCGTTCGACTCTCTAATGCTAAAGAAATTTTTAAATACAAGAGGGTGGTAAAAGACAATGATTTTTCATCAGCTGCCATATATGGTGGTCTTACTTATGAAGTTAGTCCGACAACGATGCTTGAAGAAGCATCAGCCTTTGAGATACCATCACTTTATGCGATGCGAGGTGCGACAGACTCAATTAAAGTAAAGGAGGGGTTCAAGCAACTGAAAATGTCAGGTGTGGAGGTGATGGAAATAGCTGAAATTTTGTCTCAAAGCGATATCAAGACCAAATTATTTATGGGGACTCACGGCACAGAAGAATCATTCGTAAGTATGAGTGGCAACAGCCCTGACCTTGTGCTTATCTCAACACATGGATTTTATTATTCTCCTGAGAATATTCCCTCATGGTCCTCTCTCAATGGTTATGATAATGCTATGTATCTTACAGGGCTTGTTATGTCAGGAGGTAATGCAGAATATCTCGGGAAAGAGATTCCCGACGGAGTTATGGGAGGACTTCTCACTTCGTCCGACATTTCTCGACTTGACTTTTCAAAGACAAAAATGGTAGTCTTGTCGGCTTGTGAGACTGGTCTTGGTGATACCACTAATGAAGGAGTCTATGGTTTGCAAAGAGCTTTCAAGAAGGCTGGAGCCGGTACATTGGTAATGAGTTTATGGGCTGTGAGCGATTTGGCTACTAAAGACTTTATGGTGTGTTTCCATAAGGAGCTTGTAAAAAGCGGGTGGAATAAGCGTTTGGCTTTTAATATGGCGAAACAATACTTGAGACAAAAATATAACAACCCGTTTTATTGGGCGGCATTTATAATGGTAGATTAGAATATGTTTGGATTTTCACGAGATAAAAAGCACAGGGATCTTTCTGATGCGGAAGTGATTGAAGGTCTTCAACACAACGACAGAAGCGTGGAACGCTCATTTTACTTGTCTTGCCGGATGTATTTCCAGAACCGTCGTTCGGGAGTATTTGATGTTAAGGTGGGTGCACAAGATGAACAAGATCTTTTTCAGGATTCCTTTCTGAAATTGTGGCAGGAGATTCAGGCACGTCATATTTATGTTAAAGACAACTATGCGTGGCGTTTTGACAAATCAGGCAAGGGTCGGAAAATGACGGCGTCCCTCAAAACTTATTTAATGGCAATAGCTAAATATCGAAATCTTGAAATAATTCGAGAAGAGGTGATATATGGAAAGTTGGACTCTAATCAACCGGACATACCCGAAGTTGCCGATGAAGAGGAGGAAGTGAAACTAAGAGACTGGATAGTTCAACAATGTGTCAATAATCTTCCGTTGCGGTGTAAAGAGATTCTTACCCTTTTTTACTATGACGGTAAAACTCTGGATGAGATTCTTGAAATAAGAAAAGAGAATCACAGTAAAGATGGGCTGAAGACCGGGAAGTCCAAGTGTATGAAAACACTGACGGTCAATATAACAAAAGAATTTGAACGTCATCATTTGAAACCATAAAACAATGTGCACAAACTATCAAGATCGAGTTGATACTTACCTGCGTGGCGAGATGGATAACGAGTCACTGAAACAGTTTAAAAAAGAATTGATATCTAATGAGTCTCTCGCAAGAGTTTATCGTCAAACTAAAGCGATTGCCGATGTCATTGCCGACCGTAAGGAGAAACTCAACATGATGGCTCGTTGGGATAAAGAAGAGGAAATTAAGAGCAAGTCAATTCATACAGGAGCCCATGCTTGGAGATGGACAATAGGCGTGAGTGTGGCTGCGTGTATCGTTGTTGGTTTTTTCGTCTTTCGTCCTATATTAATGCCAACATCGCCTTTAACCTCTTCGGATTTTGCAATGCCTAATTTGGGGAATGATATTTATTATCGCGGCAGCGAAAGCTCTATGAGACTGCTCGACTCCCTGATAAATATTAAAGACTATGCAAAGGCGCTTGGTAGTGTTGACTCTATGATATCTAACTATGAAAATGTGCTAAGGCAATATGAAAGAAAAGATTCATTAACCGAAAAGGAGGAGTACGAAATGATGGCATATCACGTCAACTTGGAGGAACTCAACTGGCGTCGTGCTAATATTCTTATTTTTTTAGGTAAAACCGACAAAGCTAAAGAGTGCTTAAAAAGTATGGTAGAGGGCAGAGGTAACTATCAAGAACATGCGGATTCTCTATTGAAAACATTAAATAATTAATAAAAATGAAACGAATATTTCTATCTTTAATCTTGTTGATGAGTTTTGTAATATCTTATGCAAAACCATTATGCCCGGATTCTGATAGTGCGAAATCAGAAGTAGAATTGGGAGTAGAGGGTATTCAACGCCTGTGTCCTACCGACATGTGGGACCAATGGACTTTTCGCGATATTATGTTTGACAGAGAATCAAACACTGTTATTCTGATCATTCAACTCAATAGTTGGAGAGAAGCTGATGAAGATATATCTAAGCAAATGACGGAGACTGAAGCTCAAAAGCAAGCCGAATGGATTGTCGCCAATTTCAAAGAAGCTTATGAGGAACTAATCAAGAATCCGTCAGTGCGCTGTGACGGAGACTTTATGCTTTACTTGACACTTGGAACCCTGTTCAAGCAGATGGAGAAAGATAACCATAATCTCCGAATAATGATTTTAAAACCGGATCAAGTCGCATTAGCTGTACCAGTGAAGATGGCTAAAAATGAAGTAGATGCTCAATGCATCGTGAATCCTAAGAATATCATAGGAGATTGGTTCGCTCAGATTGATCTTCCACAGGCCGAAATGACTGTATTGATGGAAATGAATATCTTCGACTGGGAAAACTGCGTGATTAAATGTAGATGGTCGAAACCTGATCGCACTAAAGAAGAAGCAGGCAAGGCGAAATATAAGTTAAGAGGAAATCAATTGATCATAACTTTTTTAAATGAGGAAGAACTCATCAGGACAGACAATGTCTTCGATATGGAAAACATCTATGACATAACACTGACGAAAGACAAACTGACCATACTTGACAACCGCCAGTTCAGAAATGTTGATGTTGATTTCGGCCGGGGATACGAAAAGCGCCGATTTGTAGAAATTATCTTTCCCGAAGATTGATGGGTTACATCCGTAATGTTTTCTTCGTTAAGGGGTAAAAATCAAACTAAGAAGCTACGCCCGACACGGAGTAGGACTTTATATATTTGTAAGAACTAAAATTAAAAGTGATATGGATTTTTTTAAAACACCTTCCTTTTGGGACAATGAGTATAATCGTATGACTCCTATTTCCGGGAAGTGCCTACATTCTCAACGTTTAGTAAATTCCCTGGAATGGGCACTGTATTCGGATGGCTCCTTATTAGTAGGAGGGTCAGGTGAAATCCCTGATTTTGTGAATCATTGGCATTCTTATTTCGGTGAAAATCAGGCACCGTGGATTGGATGTGAGAAATATGGCGTTATGCCTTATCGCCTCCTAATCGCAGATGGAATAACCCGAATTGGTGCTAACGCTTTTGAAAGTTTTGGTTGTCTCAAAGAAATTTATCTGCCCGATAGTCTTATATCCATTGGAGAAATGGCATTCTTTGATTGTTTTAATGTCAACAAAGTATATCTGCCGAAGAATTTTACAATGAATGTGCTAATTCCTGCCGAACTTCCATTAGAGTATAATAAAGATTACGTGATTGTTGATGGTGTTATGCTTAGCCGCGATCTGCTAAAGAATAATTAGATTTTTTAAAGGAAGGGTTACTTCATAGGTCGTTTCTCCATTAAGGGTATTAATATAAACTTAGAAGTTGCGCCCGACACGGATAAGGGTATGGTAAAATGGGAAATTCAAAAAATAATCTTATGCGTTTGGGATTGGCCATAATTGGAGCATTGTTCGGTATCGGACATGTAGGTAAAACCTTTTAATCTTAGAATTATGGATGCAAAGGAACTATATAATGAGTTGCAAAAGCTCATGTATGAAGACTATCCTTATAATCACAAGAAGGATAGGGGAGAAGACATGGAGATTGTTGAAGAAGTTATCTCCGGCTATTGGCGTGAGCGATTTCTTGTCAATCATCAGACTAAAGAGGCATACGAATTGATGAATCGTAGTCTTACGCTCACTTTTCTTACAAAGGATGATGTTGATTGGGAGAGTGTCAGTACACTTGAAAATAATCACAACGCTTATGCTTTCTCTGCATACTATCAAAGATTTGCCGTTGAGCGATTTAAGAATGGTGTAGCTCTTGTGGAATGGACTCTTTTCCCGGAGGGAAGGTACTTTATGGATGAGGACGGCTTCGGAATGGAGGATAACGATGAGTCGGTGCTATATGGCTTCATTGATAGGCATGCACGTGTCGTTGTTCCGTTCCAAGCTAAAAGTTTGGAAGAAAAAAAACCTGCAACGCCCTGAAGCAGAGAAAAAAGGTAAAGATAAGAACGTCTAAAAACATTTGATTCATGAGTGAATAATACTCATAATTGTTGGAAAAGAGCCTAACTTTAAATTTTTGTAAATGAAACAAATATGAAGATGATTTTTCATAAATTTAGCCATGTATTATTTGCCTCTACAGGTGGTAAAATAATTATGTCTGTATTGGCAGGATTGGGAATCCTTTCTTTTGTTGTTTTGAGCCTCGGTTATACTCATGCGTATCATCTTGTGAAAGAAGCGCGTCAAAAAACTGAAATGGCTAAAGAGAAATGGCATGGTATGGCTTTGTCAAGAGATGTAGTATACAAAGACTTTCCTAATGTAAGAGGTAAAGGCTATGTAGAAAATCTTTATACAGGGGAGAAAACAGTGGAAGATGTAGAATGGGTGCGTCCGATATGCAGTATTATTGCTTTGCCGGACACACTTGCCGTATTCTCTCGGTTTGTGAAATGCAGGGGCTCAAGAAAGGGATATCTGAATATTTATACCGGTGAAGTGGTAATACCCGATATTTTTAAACATGCCTGGAACTTCAAGAATGGGAATTATGCCGTGGTATGTTTAGAGAATGATAGCTTGTATGTAATAGACCGTTCCGGTAAATTAAAATCTAAAGGATTTAAATCGTCCAACCTACTGAGATTTGGGTTTGTCTTCAATGGCGGACTGTGCATAATGGAGAATAACAACGGTAAGTTCGGTCTTATAAATCCACTTGGTGAATGGAGTCTGAAACCCGAATATGATTGGATTACCCGTAATCCTCGAACAGGAGCATATATAGTTGAGAAGGATGATCTTTTCGGTGTCATTGCTCCCGATTTGTCAGTAGTACTTCCTGTAAAATTCATGTATATTGATTTTGACAAGCCTGTTGAAGACCCAAATATGAACAGGGATTGGAATGACAAAGTCCAGTATCGGGTAAAGAATGCGGATGGGACAAGAAGTTATTATGATGAAAATGGGTCACTTATTTCTGCTTCTCCAACTTAGAATTAACTGCAGAAGGCAATGCAAGTCCAACTTATGCAAAGCACCCTCTGTGATGTTGTCCGGGTGGAGGTGAGTTATGCGATTTAGGTTTCAACTTCGAATTTGTATATTGTCGAATATCTATAATATGAGAAAAGTCATCGTCTATAACTTGCCGGTTTTTGCGCGAAGTTAGGGACGATATGAATGTTGCGAAAAGACGTTGTTTTAACGGCCAAGCATTCCGTGAATGATTTGACCTACTGGGAGACCAATGCAAATTTTCTTTTTGCCACGTCCTACTTTTATATATGGGGTTGCAATTGGCTCAACTTCATAGCGAGAGTTATAGGTGCCTTTGACCACCTGACCACCCATTTGTATTCCGAATTTTTCATTATGGAAATCAACGTAGCCACCAAATTTATTGTAACCGAAATATCCGAGCATTGAAGGTGGAAGTGGCATCATGTTTGCCATTGCGGGTGCTTTTCCCCAATAATAAGTACCATAAGCAGATACTGACATCCAAGGGTTCACCTGATAGTCGATGCTGCCGTTAATACCATATTGCGTATGTAATCCGTTGTGCCAACCATATTTATTAGCAATAGCACCAATATAGAATGAAAATGACCCGGCTGATTGCTGAATACCAATAGAACCGCTATCAACCTGCATCAATCCCGGATATGAAACATTTCCGCCCATAACTACAACTGCTCCCGACTTCCATGTAAAAATTGGAGCGCTTCCGTTATAGTATGATATGTCAGGCACGGAAATAAGAAAGTTTCTTAACGGTGGATATTGAGACAATGCCGCATCTGGCTCATAACGATATTCCACATTAATGTCATCAAGAGGATTTATGGCGTCATATCCTGAATAATTACTCTCCTTAATTTCAACGTTAGGGATTTTGATGTCAGGCCGGACTAAAAGCAGTGTGTCTGTCGCCTCAGTTTGGCTAAATGCAATTAAAAAGGTGATAAACGCATATGTCGATATGAGTAATCGTCTAACCATATGAGAGAGTGTTTATTGTTATCCGCAAATTTACGCATTTTCAGCGAGGTGCGCAAGTTAAAGAAAAACTTCAATGTTGTTGACTCGGAAGGATAAAAATGAGATATGGTGTTGATGTCGTAGGTGTTGTATTTCAATAATCTCCGTATGTTTGCCATCAATCTCGGACTTTTCCGAAAAGGGCATCTCTTTTTGTATTATTGTTTGATGATTTCCCAATAACCGGCCCTCGCAGAACCATGCCTAATCAAAACGCCTCGGTTTTTCATATCTTCAAGTATGCGTGAAATTGTGCGACGCGGCGTTTTTGTTGCTTCTATCAAGGATGCAATGGTAACTGATTTATTGGCTTCGATTAGTGCCAAAATTTGGGATTCAATGCCAGTTTTAGTGCCATTTTTAGTGCCATTTAATGCCAAATTATCTTTTTTGGCACTAATTGGCATTGAAAATCTAACCTCTGAATATGTGATACTACTGTTTATTGTGACCTCACAGCCAGTTAGTTGCTTCCATTCATTTATCTTATCAATGCCATAACCGCCATTCTCGGATAGTTTTGCTAATTTGAAAAATCGCAAAATATTCGGATTTCGAGGTTGAGAAACCAACGACAATCCTACCATCTTCAAATCAACAGGAAAACTGCCGGGGTTCTGCAATTCAATGCTATTATCGTATGCTCTGATGGTAGAATGTATTTCGCTGAAGTAATCGGCATGTGCAAGGAAGTTGACAAGTGCCTCGCGCACACAATACATTTGCGACTCGTCATCAGGCGCAAATCCGTTTGCCTGAGGAGAATACGGATTATCCAATCGTGTACGTAAACGATACGAGATTGCCTTATAATAGTCCCAAATGTTTTCTTGTTCTTGCATTCGGTAGGAATAACGAGTATGCGCTTCCTTAATGCTGACTCCCGGTATCTCAATATAATCTATGATGAAGTCGTGGTTTAATTCGAGTATCTTCTCCAATTTACCAAACATTAACAAGCCTCCAATAGTAAGCATTCCGTTTACTATAATACCTGTCTTTATACAAAAATCTTCATCATTCAAGGCATTATATTTCAGACTCGGATTGTACGTTCTGACATAGTTTCGATAATCTTGAAACGAAGACAGGTTGATGTCGGCAAACGAGGAACCAAATACTACCTCGTTTGATTTCTTTCCATAGGATTGGTCCCTGAGCAGGGCATTGACCTCAAACTGCGATGCGTGTTGGTCGGTACTGCCAAGACGTATAAATGTTTCGGCGGGTGTGCCGATATATACAGGTTTATATTCCGACATCGGTATATAAAATGCCACAACGATCTTACCATCAACATCAAACCGCTGTGGCTGCGACGCTATCCGTTGATTAAACTTTTGACCTCCACGCAAAGTGTTGGTGAAATCGGTTTCAAGTTTCTCAACATTGTTAACTCCTTGAATTTCATAATAGGTGCCGGATTGTGTACGACGTTCCTTTACGCCAAAAACAATCCATCCGCCTTGTGTATTGGAAAAGGCGCTTACACTTTCCCATACGGTTTTAGGCAATTTATCAAGAGCCTCTTTTATTTCAAAGTCGGTCCATTCGGTTTGTTTCAACCTTTCAAAGAGTTCTGCTTTCGTCATGATCATAACTGCAAAGTTACGAAAACTTCCTGTATTTCGCGTCTTTTCTAACCCATAATTAAGGCGGTAACGATGCTTCGGACTTTCATTTGCGTCCTCTTAAAACAATACACCGTGCGAGTTGACGGTGAAGGCGGCACAAGCGTTGAAGCCGGGCAGGTATTCATCGGAGTTGAAATTGAGATGTTCGGAAAAAGAAGCGTCCATAACTTGCTGATTTTCCAGTGAAGTTATGGACCTTATGACGGTTGCGAAAAGACGCGGTTACACGATTAAGTTCCCTAATTTATCTGCTGGAATTAAAAGGTAAGGCTCAACGTCATTAACAAGATATGGCGATTTTGGCAAATATGATGTATCTATTGGATAAAAAGCATATTTCCCTTGCCATACACCCTCAAATGTACAAGTGCCATATTCGGCAATCGTTACCTTATCGCCTTTTTTCAAATTACCATTAAACGGCTTAGTTGGAATTGCTTCACTTGATAAATCTTCGTAACCTCTTTCTGAGTGCGGCGTAAAACTTGGAGGATATACTCTACTGTAACGTTGTGTTTTTAATCTTTCCTCCATAATCCAATTATGGATGTCATTTACATTATTCGTCATTCCCCAAATCTTGAAGAACAGAATAATGCCCAAGATTGACCATACTATCGTAATAATTGCTATTAATATTTCCATGCTACAAAATTAGGTATATTCGGCAAAGTATGCAAGTCAAAGAAAAACTTCAAGGTCGTTAACGCGGAAGCTTTTCCCAACCTACGTTAGTAGGATTATAATTGGTCTAAGCCCCCATTCCACAAAAATGTTAACGCAGAGTGCAGTCGTAATTAAGACGAAATGCGGACTGATTCATCTTTTTTGGCTTTCTTTTTGTTACGTTTGTGCGTCTCAATCGTATTAATTGTAGAACACAATGGAAAAGGACGTACTGACATCATCATTTCTTGACATCCGGAGTAAATTACACCGGATTGCAATGAGGCTTCTTCATAACAATGAGGATGCCCAGGATGCACTACAAGACACCTTTGAGAAATTGTGGTCTAAAAGGGATATGGAATCCAATGCCGAGGCTCGCAATAAATTAGTACACGTATTGCGTAATACTTGTATAGATCAACTTCGAGCCAACCATACAGTCTCTTTGGAATCTGTAGAGAAAGAATTAACGAATGGATATGAAACCTCTACTGAGGATATGGAGCGGTACGAAAGGCATATCATCAAAGGTTTGACAGAGACTCAAATGCAGATTTATAATCTCATTACTCATGCCGGCCTTGAATATATAGAAGTGGCCGCCCGTCTTAATATGACTGTGGAGGCAGTGAGAATGAATATGAGCCGTGCAAGAAAACGGATTACTGAAAACATCAAAAAGCTTGACCGATGAAGGCAGATGAATTATATATGACTATAGAGGAACTTGACGAACTATGCCGTCTTTATATGGACTGCAATCTCTCGGTCCTGGAAGAGAAAGAACTCGAATACATTCTTTCCCAAACAACCTTGACATCCCCATCAATTAAGCAGGTCAGAAGTCTTATGAGAATTCCTGCTTTTAATCATCAGTATGTGAGTCCCCGAAAAGATAAATTCCGGCTGTGGAAGTATATCTCAGGAATTGCAGCAAGTCTTGCGGTTATTTTTTCAGCGGGATATTACTTATTCTCTTCTAAATCACCAGACTTGTCTTATAGCGATTCATCGGTATACATAACGGCATACAACCGTGGTGAGAAACTGAGTGACAAAGCAGCGGTCGCCGCTACAAATATTGCCATGGAAAAGGCTGATTCTCTAATGAATCTCGCTTTATTGACTGAACGAGAGTATATGCTTAAAGCAAATGATATAATCAACGAAACAAATTCCAATTAAATTCTGCATATCATGAAAAAATACATTTTGCTCCTGATATTCACAATATTCTCGATAACTGTAATTGCAAAAGCTCCAAATCTTCATGTCGAGAAGATGTTTGACGGCTCTTACAATACCAATAAGAGTGTATCCCTCAATATGTCCCGGACTCCTGAGAAATATTTCAGAGGATGCACCGTGACAAATAATAAAGCCCTTCGCAATAAGGTGACGCAGTTGTTTGAAAAAGATTTGCCTAAGGCAACACGTTCACAAGACCTGACCAATAATGGCTCTATGTTCCGCTCAATGGTAATAATGAACAATGGAGAAGAGATTTACATTGGCCTGAGCTATGATGAACACGATGGATGCTATTTATTTATAAGTGGCCCGCAGAAAGCATTTAAGTAACTAATCCCCAATTAACTATGGATAAAATAAAGAGACTGCTCTTAGGAGCAGCCATACTCCCTGCGTCCCTATACGCACAGGAAGTCAACGACTCCGTTGCTGATTCTTGGGAGAAAGAATTTGAATTAAATGAAGTGGTAGTGGTTGCCAGACGGCCAGTAGTGAAACAACAGGATGGAAGGCTCATCTACCTTGTAAAGAACGATCCCTATGCCAAGGGTCTCGACGGAGTATCCGTACTGGACCGTGTGCCTCGTGTTTCAGTAAATAACGGTACTGTCACGGTAGCCGGTAAAGGAACCGTCCGTTATATAATCGACGGCTTGCTTATGGAACTTGATGCTTCGGCCATGTCTATGCGTCTTAAAAGTTTACAGGCGGAAGATATTGAGAAAATCGAGGTGTTGACAACGCCACCCTCACGATATGCGGCGGAGCCAAATGCGGTATATATCTCAATCACGACCCGCAATGAAACACTCGGCACCAAAGGCAACCTCTATGGCTCGTTAAGTTATGGGGATAAACTGCGTGAATATGTCAGCGGCAGTGTCAGCCACACAACAAGAAAGCTCGAGATGTCGATTGATGCAAGCATGATGAACCATTTCGGCACCAATGACAACGATATGGAATACATATTTTTCGATGGAACTCCATCCCGTATATCCTCCACACGAAATAGATCACACCTGTTTGATGTCGGGGTAAATGCTTTATTCAGATACAAAATTACTGCCGATTTGAATATCGGCCTGATTGCAAACTACAATTACGAAACCTCCTCCAATATCGGAACTAACGTTACAGATTACGGCGGATATACATCGTCTTCGTTTATCAAGACCAAATCAAGACCCAACAATGCTCTTACACTTACCGGCTTTTGTGACTGGAATTTTGGAAATAGGGGCGAGTCCTTACAGCTGACATACAATTTTTACAACCGTCATAGCCCGACTCTTTCAGACATCACAACCGCATACAGCGGCAACTCCGAGCCTTTTGTAGTGTATGAGGACGGCAAGAGCAATTACCGTTTCCACAGCGGTAAAGCAGACTTTAAACTCCCTTACAGTTGGGTGCTGTTGGAAACAGGTGTAGCTTATACCGATATACTCAATTCTTCCGACAACTTTATGAAGTATTCTTATGGCAACGGTAATCCCTCCAATACAGACACCAATATTTTTGAATATTCAGAACGCGTGGCAGCCGCATACATTACCGCCTCCCGTGGTTTTGGCGCAGGATTCTGGGGTAAAATCGGATTGAGATATGAGTATACGTGGACGAAAGGTAATCAAATCTCCCTGTCTCAAATTGACCGTGACAACTACGGACGCCTGTTCCCGACTTTCAATCTTTCATGGAATAAGAATCGCATCGGGGCTTTCAATATAAGTTACTCAATGGGTATGGGGCGTCCTAATCTGTGGGAACTTAATCCATTCAGATACTATTCCACAACCGACGAGTATGCCGCAGGCAATCCGGCTTTGAAACCTACCATATACAACAATGCCGAGATAAATTACTATGGACTTGGAGGATTGTATGCCGTAATCTATACCTCATTTGCTTCAGATGCCATAGGGTATGTCCGCAGATTTGACGGAACCGGCACGATAAGCACGATGCCCTATAACTGTCTCTCAACAAACAAGACGGGACTCTATGCCAACTACAAGCGTACCTTATTCGGTCGTTGGGAGATAGGTGCCGGCGGTGAGGTGTTCCGTACATATTCACATAGCGAGGTTCCCGATTTCAAAGTCAAAAGTATGGAAGATTGGTCCGGTAAACTTGAACTTACAACCAATGTAATGCTCAACCGACAAAGAACGCTGATTTTCAGCGCCCGGTTCACCCACTTCTTCCCGTGGCAGCAGAATCTGATACATTACGAATCATTCCAACTTCTCAATCTCTCCCTCCGCTACTCATTACTGAATGACCGGCTCAATCTGAGACTGAGCGCCAATGACATATTCGGATGGAATAAGACAAAATCAAGGGAGAATTACGCTGACTATACAATACATCAGACATTCAACGCCCATCCGGCTGCTGTCTTGTTTGGGATCAGCTACCGTTTCGGACGAGATAAAGTCAACAGCGTTTATCGGGCTTCCAAGGAAGACCAGTCAGGCAGAACAAGATAGCATCCGTATTTTTCAAGCAGGAATGAAAGCCTCCGGCAGTGATGCCGGAGGCTTTCATGATATGTTTTTGATAGTTGCGTTATAATAGACCTATGGATTTGTCTACATATATATAACCCTTTCCACGAAAATGTTAATGCAGGGGTCTTACAGCTGCGGGGCTACGAAAGTGCGGCTTGCGAGCTGACGGTCTATCTGATAAAGACCTGTGCCGTCTTCGCCCACGAGGGTTAGGTCATCGATAATCTGACGCACCGTGTCCTCTTCCTCCACCTGTTCGGCTATGAATGTGTTAAGTTTCTGTCGCGTTGCGAAGTCCTTCTCATCCTCGGCCATTGCGTAGAGGTTATTGATAAGAGCCGTCACCTTGCGCTCATGTTCCAGAGTAGCCACAAAAGCTTCCTTCACCGAGCCCCACGTGTCGGGCACTCCGGCTATCGGCTGTAAGATCACCCTGCCGTCGCGTGCGTTTAGATAATCCATGATGGCGAGTGCGTGAGCCTGCTCCTCCTGAAATTGAACGCGAAACCAGTTGGCAACGCCCGGCCGACCCTCATGCTCGAAATGAAGTGACATTGACAGATAGAGATATGCCGACCACATCTCTGCATTCACCTGCTCATTGAGAGCATCTTCTATTTTTTTAAGTAACATAATGATTTACAATATTTAGTTCTGATATTTTGCACTCTTTTTTAGTGACGGCTGACCGCCGCCACGCTTTATATTCTCCCGTAAAGAGAGCGTAGTCCCCTTATTCGGCGTATAAGTTCTCCTCCTTTTCCGGAATATACTTCTCCACCAGCTTGCGTATCTTCTCCATGTCCGGCTTCTTATTGGCGTAGTCTATGAAGAGTCCGACAGGGTAGAGGTCAGGGTCGGAAGCCGACTGGAAATCGGCTGCATCCTCCGAATAGTCGCCGTCCTCCACGGCATCCTCCTCTATGGCATAGTCACTGAATGCTATTGATCGGTCGGCATCCCCATGAAGCTGAATGCCTACGAGAAGCGTTGTGGGAATAATACTCAATTGAGGGTCAACGCCCCATCGTTCGGGATTATCGATGACATCAGCCACTTGTGAAGCTATGACGTCTGCTAATTCTTTTCGTGTCATAATAATGTGTCTTTATAGTCATAACGCCTCAGTCCGAAATAAGGTTTAGATTACGTCCTTGAAGAGTGCAGAAGCAATATAAAGCCCGGATACCGATTAAAGTATCCGGGCTTGAATATCGTGAAAAATGAAAAGTTATCTTCTGCGGCGACGCACTGACTTGGCTGCGTTGCTATTGGAAGTAGAAGAGGATGATGGACTCGATTTCACCTTAGTGGCGCGCTTCTTGGTAGAGGTGCGTTTGGTGCGTGATGCTGTCGTCTTTTTAGCCGGAGTCTTCTCGCTCACCTCGGTTCTCTCCGGAATGGAGTCCAGGCCGGCTTCTGCCAGTTTTGCTGCTTCTTCGGCTGCCGCTTTCTGAGCAAGGTATTCCTCGCGAGTGGGTACCCACAGGTTTTTGCCAAATTCGCGCAGACGTGTGTCGATACTGTCCTGAGCGCGCTTCAGGTCGTCCGGGTCGGGGTACATCTGATTCATCGACAGGTTGCGCAAGTTGCGTGTCTTGTAGATATCACCCTCATACATGCCGAGGTTGAAGTAATCATCAAGCGAATATTGCGGCAGGTTGTTGTCATCAGTCAGGAAGATATATTGCTGAGCGAGGAAGGGACGCAGAGCGTCAAATTTCACCCAGAACATCGGCAGCTTCATCTCACCGCCAAAGTCGCCGCTCTGGTTGAGCACGGGGCATATAGCCTCCACGCGCGTCTTCATCTGATTCGTGCGGCGGTCAAACTCCCACTTCTCCAGGATGTAGTAGTTGAGCACCTGTCCGGTTGGCACGTCGGCCTCTTCAATCACGAATTCCGGCTCGCCACGTCCTGATCCGGCACGATAATAGATGCCGAATCTGTCAAGCATATCGCCGACGTTAACCTTATATTGGTCTGTGAATACCTCACGGCCGTCAAGATATTCGTAGGCCGGTATCTTGCCCTCCACCACCTTGCCTAATATCAGGCGGAAGAGATTTTCCTGACCATCGATTACATCCTCCGGAAAATAGAGAGGAGTGTTGGCATCTTTGGTGAGGTCTATCTGACGGTATATCTGACGCATAAACTGCAAGTCAGCATCGTGAGTCTCCTTATTTTCGTAAAATCCCTGCATGCGCTCCGTCACCTGAGGCACACCCTGTTCGGTCTGGCCTCTTTTGTCTCTTTCCGAGCGTTTGCGCACTACACTGCCGCCTGTCTCTACCTGCGCAAAAGATGCGGCAGCTAAAGTGGCGATGGTGAATACCGGGATAAATTTCTTATACAGCTTCATGGAAGTGTGGCTTTATTATGAAATGCGTTCTTAGTTGAGGGCTACCTCCATCGGCGAGATATCGCGTGTGATGCCGTCAGGGCCTTTAGCCTTGACGTTGGAGATAAAGAATGACTTGCCGGGCTTCATGCGCTTGAATTGCTCTTTCTGGCGGTCGGAAAAGGCGCTCCCGTTGCTCACTTCAGGTATCGCATTGCCCATTGAGTCAAAGAATATTGTGGAGAATGACACTACTGAGTAGGTGACATTCAGGATTTCATCATCGATAGCGGCTCCGAGTCCTCCGGCTGCCATAAGCTGAGCCTTGGAGATGCGCTTGGGAGAGCCCTTGTAATGCACGGGATTGCCCGAAGCATCCTTGATGGCTATGTAAGGGGAGGGGTCGGGCAATTTACGCACGCGGAATTTCATCGAGCCCACATTCTGCTGACGTCCCTCGAGAGTGGCAGTGACGGATATCTCCGCCTCAGTACCTACCTTGCCCGGATGTGCTATCCATGTATCACCGGAGCGTGTCAGGGTGCCGTTGGTCATGGATGCATTGATGGCATTCATCGGAATGCCCGGCACTGAGATGGATATGGGGTTGTCGATGCCGGCATAGAGCACGTTCATCATCGTCGGCGAGATAGTGGCCATCGGTTCGATCACCGTATAGGTCGACGAGAAAGGTCGGCGGTCGAGCGTGCCGTCGCCGCGCATCACCTCCAGATAGCCCGAATATTCATGCGTGCCCACCTGAGTAGGTACAAATTCATACAGACCCTTGTCGCCGGGGAGTTTCGAGCCGTTGATATATATCGAAGGACGCTGAGTAGTGTCGATTGCAGCAAGCACGATATTGGCCGAATACTTGCCGCCACGGATTATCATGTTTGAGTTGGGTATCACGTATGCGTTCAGTTCGTTGACGCGCACATCGCCGATATCCACGTTGGTGATAAGCGTAGACATAGCCTCCGCCTCCGCCTGACGTATGTCATTCTGCAGCTTTGTGAGCAGAGTGACGGCAGCGATGGCCGGCATATTGTCAAACATCTTGTTTTCCCACGATGTGGCACCCACAGTGCCCGGCGCGTTGGTGACAGTCGTCGAGAGCGACAGCTGAACGGAGCGGCGCTTCGTGGAGTCTGTGATCAGCGTGGCCACATAGTCGCGATAAGAGTCAATGTCAAGACGCAGCTGCTTGCCGCGATTGGTGGCCGGATTGAGCATAGTCACCGAGGCAGCCTCCAGGTCATCAAGATTATTGATGTTGCGATAATCACCGTTCTTGCCGTCTGCCGCCTTGGCGATGGCCGTCTTCAGAGAGTCGATGGAAGCGTAAATGGCAGCGGAGCGCTTATGCAGCTCGGTGCCCTTCTTATACCAGGGACCCACCTTTTCCGGATTTTTTTCATACAGTTCGGTCAGATAGCCGTATTGGTTGGCGCTTCTGTCCGTCATGCTGAGATTGGTGCGATGCAGACTCTCCTGTACCTGACTGAAGCCATTGAGCACGTCACTCGATACGTTGAGTGCCAGCATGGCCGTGAGGACGATATACATAAGGTTGATCATCCTCTGTCGCGGGGACATTCGTGCTACGTTATTACCACCTGCCATTTTATCAGATTGAAGTTAGGATAATGATTACAAACGGTTGATTCAAGACTCTTGTGAGGCTGAGCGCTCGAAGGGATTGGCGGGAGCCTCACCGGTCGGCGCCATTCCTCCCATCATCGGATTATACATATTGATGGTCATGGCCGTGATCATCTTCTCATAGACAGAGTTAAGCTGCTTCATATAGCGGGCCATCTTCTCCGTCTCCTCGCAATAGTGAGCGCTCTCGGCTGCTGACTTCTCATACATGTCCCTGATATCCTTCAGGCCACGGTTTACGCGGTCGATAGACTCGAGTTGCGATGATATGCTCTTGAGCTGTATCTCGTAGATGGTGTTCAGGCCGCCGATATTGCGGTTGAGGTCTTCCATACGGTCCACATAGCCCTCCGAGCTCCTTGAGATAGAGTCGGAATTATCGGTGATGGCCTTATAGGAGCTGAGCAATACGGAGCTTACCTCATTGAGTGAAGCTGTAGTCTCGCGCAGTTGAGTCATCTGCTCGGCTATACCTGATAATTGCTGCAGATAATCCTGTGTGGCCGTGGTGAGCTCTGCCATCTGCGACAGTTGTTCAGAAGCCTGCGCCATGCGCGAGATGGACTCACGCAGCGAGGTGGTGTCCTCCTCGGAGAGCTCCACGCCGGCAGGTATTCCGGCAGCTGCGCGCGCACCCCCCGCTGATATGATGTGGGTGCCTCCGATGGCGCCTCCCGCATTGCCGACGTCGTATCCTCCGGAGTATGCACCTTCGGGCAGGTCTTCCGGATTGATGTCTACACCGCTGCCACCGGCGATTATCACGCCGCCGCCACCGCCGGAGAAGCCGCCTGACAGGTCAGGACGATCTTCCGGATTTTTCGTGTCAAGCACCGGGAAGACATCCTCCCATGCATATTCTTTCGGCGGACGGTCAAAAGCCGTCAGGATAAACATCGCGATTTCCGTGCCCATACCGATGCAGAGCAGAGTGGCGCCGCCCGGCAGGTGAAGGATCTTGAAGAGAGCACCCCAGATCACGATGGCAGCGCCTATCGAGTATGCGAAATTAAAGAAACGCTGACCCTTCTCACCATGAAGGAAACGCTCGATGCCATTGGCATATTTTCTTATCTTTACCATTGCGGATTATTGACGTATATAGAGATGATGTATTTTATTTCCTTTTCTTCTGTTGGGTGCCCTTGGCGAAGCCTATCTGCGAGCGTACACAGCGGAAGCCGATGTAAGAGCGCTGCTCGTTCTGATACTCCCACTGGCGCAGGTCAGAGCGAAGATTGTGGGCCACGTCCTTCCACGAACCGCCACGCACTATCTTGCGCTTCATCTTGTAAGGATCCTCCTTGGCGGCATCATAGCGGTATTCCGGATTGAGGTCGGAGGTAAGCTTGTTGATACTCTCCGTATAAGCCGTCGAGGTCCATTCCGACACGTTGCCGGCCATATCATACAGGCCGAAGTCATTGGGCTTGAAAGTGCCCACAGCCGAAGTGATCACATGGCCGTCCCTCACGAAGTCGCCGTCCATAGGCTTGAAGTTGGCATAGAAGCATCCGCGTTCATCCATCGGCAGGGTCTCATCCCAGGGATATGATGACTCGGAATTACCGGCGCGGGCCGCATATTCCCATTCAGCCTCGGTGGGGAGACGGAAGGGCTCGATATATACACCTTCGCGTCCTAACGAGCGGCGCAGATAGTCCGTACGCCAGTTGGCGAATGCGTTGGCCTGCTCCCAGCTTACGCCCACCACGGGATAGTCATTATATCCTGCGTGTGAGAAGTAAAGGCGGGTATACGGTTCGTTATAAGCGTTGTCAAAGTCGTTGATCCACGCCGTAGTGTCGGGATAGACGTTGACAATGTAAGTGTTGAGGAAATCATAGTCGCCGGTGAGAGGACGCGATACGGTCTCTCGGATTATCTCACCCTCATCCGTAAGATAGGCAGTGTCTTTGGAAATCACAGGCACGTCGGTGGGCACCGGAAGGTCCGTGTTATACTGGCGTCTTGTCGGGTCGAGGCGGTTCTTGCGCTGGGCAGCCGCCGTATGATTGAAGATCTCATAACGGTAGTTGAGCTGCGTGGGGTCGAGTTCGCGACGTCCGGTGATGGGATTCGTGCGGTAAACGCTCTCGATGGCACGCTGCTCATCCTCGTTGGCATTGCGCCAGGGTATGGGCTTGTTCCAGTTGAGGTAAGGCTTGATTGGGTTGCCCTCCTTGTCCTCCTCGATCTTGAAGGCCTCGTTGCCGCCGAAGGCCGGGTCGGCAAGACGCTCACGGATGATGGAGTCGCGCACCCAGAATACAAACTGCTTGTATTTGGAGTTGGTGATCTCTGTCTCATCCATCCAGAAAGAGTCGATGGAGACGCCTCTGGAGTTGGCTTTTACGCCCCATATGGAGTCATCCTTGGCAGCGCCCATGGCATAAGCGCCACGGTCTACGAGCACCATGCCGTAAGGCGTAGGTTCCGCTAACGAAGAACCACCCACGCCGGTCACTTCACCGCCGGCACCTCCACCGCGTGTTGCCGCGCAGGATGCCAGCAGGGTAAGGGCAGTCGTTGTAATCGTCAAAGCTCCGAGGCTGCGACGGGCTACGCCGCCGAGACGCGAAGACAGACCTATATTTGATTTCTTTATCATCATAGTCGCTACATTATACGAATGGAACGGTGTTTATTCTTGTTTTTGCCTGAGAAATCAAGTTTCAGTTGATATCCCAGAATAAGTTCGTGGCTGCCTGAAGAGGCTTTGCCTATCGCTGAGAGAGGATAATCGTAAGCGTAGCCTACAAAAAAATTCTTAAACTCAGCGCCCACCATTGCGAAGATGGCTTCCGGCCAGCGGTAGCCCGCTCCGAAGGTGATAAGCTTATTATACGTAGCTCTCATGGAGGCCTGCACGCTGAATTTGTCAAAGTTGGTGTTTGCCAATATGGAGGGCTGCAAAGAGAATAACGTATTTTTTAGTGGAATATTGCCATCGGCGGTCAAATAAATGGAGCGCTGCAGTTCGGTCTCATATTCATGAGAGTCGGAGGCTTCCGTGCCCTGCACGTTCATCTTCACCACCGGGTTGAGCAGATGCAGTCCGGCCACGCCTACAGAAAAATATTTGTGCTGATAATGCACGCCGGCCGAGAAATCGAAGGCATTGCCTGAGAGATCCTGAGTGGGCAGCGACGTGTCGGTGCTCTGGTGGTAGTCATCCTCATCCGGTATGTAGATGTCTGTCGCCCGGAAGCGGGAATTGTAATATCCTCCCTGGAGGCCTACAGAGAATGTGCCTTTGAAGAGCTTGAATTTATATGAGGCCTGCACGTTGGCCAGAAGATTGGAGAAAAGACCGAGCGACTCCTGACTGAGATTTACGCCTACACCGATGCGTTTGGTGCCTATCTTCAGGGGCGAGTCTGCCACTCCAAAGAAGGATTTCGGAGCATTTGTGATGCCGAGCCACTGGAGTTTGGCGCCCGCGCGGATGCGAACATAGTCTGTTGAACCGGTGGCCGCCGGATTGTAATATGTTGGCACAGCCCAGCTCTGCGTCAGCATCATGTCGCTCTGAGCGCAGAGAGTCATGACAGCCCCCATCAGCATCACGATGACAGCAGCCGCGCGTCCGGCCCTTATTCGTGAGCCGCGCATAGCGGAAGAAAAAAGTCTTATAATGCTGTGATGAGGCATATTTCGCTGATAGAAAACTGTGTCGTTATTCAAAATAGAAGTTGATTACCACCATGTTTGACTTTACCTTACGCAAGGATTGGGTCATGATATACTGGTGAGGATTATCCACGAGGTCGGGACGGTCGTGTTTCAGGATATCGGTAAGGCCGAAACAGAATTTTATCTCCGGTATGAATTTGAAATAGGGGAGGTAAAATTCGCATCCGAGGCCTACAGTGAGATAGACGTCGGCCGTATTGAAGGTCAGATAGTCGGATCGCTTCTTTGAGACGTCAAAGGAGGCCATCGTGCCGGCAGTGACAAAGGGACGGACGTTCGTCTGACGGTCGCCGGAGATTTTCAAGTCTATGGGCACTACTACGTAAGCGCTCTTGATGGTCTGTTCCACACGCGAAGGAAATCCTTCATCGGGATTAATTACCGGGTCGGGATTGTTGTAGTCTATCATCTGTGCGGTCTTGGAGCCGAAATACATGCCCGGCGTAAGACGCAGGTTCAGATAGCGGTGCAGACGGAGGTCGGCCAATACGTTGACGCAGAAGCCGGGAGAAAAGGCCGGCACCTCCGCCACCCATTGCTGACCGTCGGGAGTGACGTAGCCGTTGTGAGTGAAACTGAGGTCCTGGAAATGAGCGCCGACAGAGAAGCCGAGGTGCCACAGTTTCTGATCGGCATACTGGCGGTTGAGTTCCTTATTGCGGGGACGCGCATCCGCCTTACCGACGCTTAAGATAGCCGGAGCGATGACCACCGTAAAGAGCGCCGCCAATATCCTCAGATGCAGGCGATGAGAAAGGTGGAAGCAAAGACGGGAGTGCACGTTCATGATTATTAAATACAAATATACAGTATAGTAAACGCCACACCGCCCACATTATTGTGACAATCCCAAAGATATTCCGCATAATTATGACAGTGAGATTTCTGCCGAACGTACGGACATATAATTTCCCTATAATTAAGCCTGTGGATTGAAAAATTTTTATTATCTTCGTTACCTATGAGCGAATTTTCTATAAAAAAGGATAATCCGGCCCCGAAGATGGAGTGGAGCCGACTCATCAGCGACAAGCGTCTCGGCATGGAGCAATATCATGACCCTCGCAATCATACGCGCAGCGACTTTCAGCGCGATTACGACCGTCTGATATTCTCTTCCCCTTTCCGGCGCCTGCAGAATAAGACACAGGTATTCCCGCTGCCGGGCAGCATCTTCGTCCACAATCGTCTGACACATAGCCTTGAAGTCTCATCCGTAGGAAGATCCATGGCCAACGAGGCAGCCAATATCCTACGCGAAGGCATCGCCGATAAAGAGCAACGCCGCAAGTTGTATAATATAGGTGACATCGTGGCCACCGCCTGTCTGTGCCATGATCTGGGCAATCCCCCCTTCGGACACAGCGGCGAGAAAACCATCTCCACATTCTTCAGCGAAGGAGAGGGACAGATACTCAAGAATAGCCTTACCGAACGTCAATGGAGCGACGTGGTCAATTTCGAAGGCAACGCCAATAGTTTCCGGCTTCTCACGCACCAGTTTGAGGGACGACGCGCCGGAGGATTTGCCATGACCTACAGCGCACTGGCATCCGTAGTAAAATATCCTTACAGTTCGCTCCATGCCGGCAGAAAAGGCAAATTCGGCTTCTTCGAGAGCGAAGAGGAGGTATACAAACGCATCGCTGCCGAACTCGGTATCCCGCAAAAAGAAGAGGGCATCTATGTCCGTCATCCGTTGGTATATATTATGGAGGCTGCCGACGATATCTGTTATCAGGTGATGGATATCGAAGATGCTCATCGCCTTAAGATATTATCCACCGATGAGGTGAAAGGCTTGCTGCTCCAATTTTTCGATGCCGAGAGTCAGACCCGCATGGAGCGCACCATGTCCCGACTGCAAGACCCCAATGAGCAGATAGGCTATCTGCGTTCCAACGTCATCGGTGCGATGGTGAGCGACTGTGCCCGTGTCTTCGCTGAAAATCAGGATAGCATCTTGCGCGGAGAGTTTGAGGGTTCTCTTGTGGAACATCAGTCGGAATTGCTGCGTGAAGGCTATGCCGCCTGTTCCGCCACTGCCTGGGCGAGAATCTACAACGCCCCCGAGGTAGTGGATATAGAGATTGCCGGCAATAGAATTCTGACATATCTGCTCAGCACCTTGACCGAGGCTGTAATGTATCCGGAACGCAATTTCTCCCGACTGCTCTTTGAGAAGGTGCCGGCGCAGTATGCCATGCGTTCGCCGGACCTCTTTACACGCCTGCAGGGCATGCTCGACCATGTCTCAGGCATGACAGACGTGTATGCTCTCAATCTATATCGGCAACTCCGCGGACTCAGTCTGCCGGCAGTGTGACGATAGGTTATAGGTCATAGTTATGAGTGATGAAGTAGAAGATTTTAATGGATTATGTTGAAAAGTAATAGAATATTAATAGTATTTTTAGTGACTCTCTTCTCCGGTATTTTCGGGGAGGGCGTATCGGCTGCGCCAGTCTATCCCGAGCGTCCCAATCTTACGGATGCCGGCAATTATATTTCCGACCCTAATCACTATCTTCCTCCGGCCGCTACCGAGGAAATCAACGAACGCATAGCCGAATTGCGTGAGAAGACCACGTGCGAGATGGCCATCTGCATCATCCCGTCGCTCGATGGCGAAAGCATAGAAGATTATTCTTACAATCTGTTTAAGAAATGGGGCGTAGGAAAGGCTGATAAAAACAACGGTGTCCTCATCGTTATGGCTTTCGATGATCATAAAGTGCGCATAGAGGTAGGCAGCGGTGCCGAAGGTGTGCTCACCGATATGGCGTGTGCCAACATCATACGCAACGATATCCGCCCCGCCATGCAGGCTGGCGATAATATATCCCAGGCGTTGAATGCCGCTACGGAGACTATCTATGATGCGATGACCAATCCGGCCGTCGCTGATGAATTGCGCTCCGAGCAGGGTGAGACTATCTCCGGCAACCTTAAGGCTCTCAATAAGGATGTCATCCTGCAGTTTTTCGAATTTATAGGAATAATAGTCTTTTTTCTCATCGCCGCTCTCTTTATCTTGGATTGGCGCGACGCAAGGCATAAAGACAAGTTTCACAAGGCTTTGATATGGCGCCGGCGTCTCACAACTTATTGGTGGAGTCTGCTCCTCTCTATGGGCACGACACTCCCGTTTGCCCTGCTTGCCACTTTCTTATATAGACATAGCAGAAATGCTCCCGAAAAGTGTCCCACCTGTGGCAGCAAGATGCGCAAACTTTCTGAGGAGGAAGACAACCTGCTGCTCTCGCCCTCACAGGATTTTGAGGAAAAGATAGGCACTATTGATTACGATGTATGGGAATGCCCGGAGTGTGGCACGATAGAGCGTTTCCCCTTCCTTGAGAAGCAGACAAAATACACTCAATGCCCCTCATGCGGCACGATGGCCCTAAAACTTGTGTGCGACAAAGTGCTGGTGCGCCCCACCACCCGGAGAGAAGGCGAAGGCGTCAGGATATACGAGTGTGACTTCTGTCATCATCGTCACGAGAAGCCCTATAAGATACCGAAAGATCGGGATAATACCGGAGGAGCACTCGTGGCCGGCGCCGTCATCGGCTCCATGTTAGGCGGCCGTTCAGGCGGCGGTGGCTTCGGCGGCGGAGGCAGCTTCGGCGGCGGCATATCAAGCGGCGGCGGCGCCTCCGGCGGCTGGTAATCATCGGAATTGCCTACACTTCAAAATTACATTCCTACAATAATTACATTCCTATAATATAATAGTCACGCAGACGTTAAAGAATTTAATATGTCCAAATCCGGATACTTATTTACATTGTCCCTGCTAATTGCCCTGTCCATTTATGGAAATGGGTATAGACCCATAAGCGTGGCTCACCCCGGGGCAGGGTTGGCACGCTATGACACCTTTGACGATTTTATCTTCGGATCTTCAAAAGAAGAAAACGAAGAAGGGTCATTCTTTTTTGAATCAGGCCGCATACTCATGCGTCTCGATCCGGAGAAATACGCCGGGGTGATGCTCAATCCCGATTATTCCGGTGATGAGGATATCCTATTGTCTTGGGATGAACACAAGATAAAGATGATGCCAGAGATAATGCCAGATGGCTTGGGTGTGAATCTTGTGCCTGAAATTGCATCTCTGCAAGAGAAAGAAGATGGTTCGTTTGAGGCGAGTGATGATGACGTTCCCGTCAAAATAACGCTGACCATACCCGCAGGTTATTTCCGAGTTGATTACCGCACAGTGGAGACGGATGCTATTCCCTACGATGAGGATGAACTCAGCGATATGGAAGTTGCAGGTGCCTGGCATGTCGCCGGCATTGACTGGAAAGGCCCGGGAATGTTTTCCGTGCACGATGATGATCTGATAGATAAATACATCCCCGGTTCGGCAGCTTCTTCATGGATTACGGGCGGCTACCAGTCTCTTCTATATCCTCTTATGGAGAGTCTCGGCCTGCGCGCCTGTCTCGCTGTAGAGGGTCAGCGCTGCGGAATGACTGGCACTCCTCCGAAACTCAATCTCAATGGACGCGTAGCACTCAGGCTTCAAGATGAAAAGGGTTGGGAACTGATGGCTCACTCCATGACCGCAAGATATGATTATGCTAATTATTATGTGGAAAGCCTTGACAGTGACCTTGCCCGCACCATTCTTGCTAATGGAAAATTCGCGGGGATTGGCAATAATAATACCACTTCTGTCTATGATGCCTCCACTCAGCGTCAGTATTCGGTCAATTCCGATCTATCCGGCTGGGAGGAAACACCAAAACAATACATCAAATGCTATATCCGCGATTACAATACCGGCAAACTGAAAATGTATAATCCGGCCTTCCCTATTGAGTATCAATGGGGAGAGATGGCACGTCTGGCACCGGAGTTCGGTTTCAAGATGACATCGTGGGTCACTCCAGCCGAGACGTCATGTCATGCTAATGTGCCTTTAATCAACGAGATTTTTCCCAATGGTTTTGCCAATTATGAGGAGAATGCCTGCAATCTTCCCCCATTCCGCTCCGGCGTCACGCGTCTTCCGATGGAAGGCCTCTGGTTGCCCGGATACAAGGGTGAGATGGATACCGACAATACTTACAATAAGGAGCATTTCGAGTATTTCAAGGCCAAGATTGATGAGGCGGCAGATAAAGGAGGGTGGATCATCTTTGCTCTACACGCTTACCGTCCCTGTTGGGTCAATAGCCTGCCCGGTGCGCTGGTCTCCGAGGGTGGAACGTATCCCGACGAGTGGGTGATTCCCGGTAGGATGGTCAATGATTATCCCGACTCTTATCTTGATGCGCCCGTGGAGAAAGGTATTGCTCAGTGGAGTGACTGGACGCCATGTCCCGGTACACGATTGTATATGTTGTGGGAACTGTTGCGATATGCCGCCCGGCGTGGACTTGTCAACGTCACAAGTTCCGAAGGCTTTGAGCGGATGGGAAACAGAATAAACATTGGCTATTACGACGGAGGGTCTTTTCTGGTAAATGATGGCATGAAGATCTCAGGCACTTCAGATCGATATCAGCATTATGTGGTCGGAGTCAACGGTGAGCAGTCTTATTTCCGTCCGGCAATCTCTGCTGAAATAACGCTTGAGATGCAGGCAAATCTCAATGCTTTGCTCAGTCCATATCTCTATTCCACAGACGGTATCTATTCCATAGATGGCTTAAGGTATGATGTCTCCTCCTTGAGACAGTTGCCCAAAGGTGTTTGGATTATTAACGGCCGTAAAGTAATCCGATAATCTACCACACCCACTGATAGCTACCAAGCCAATGAGGGAAACTTTCAAATTTTTTTCAAAATAATCCTGACATATAAGATTTGTAGGAAAAATTATATTAATTTCGTGCAATAATCGAAATAGTAATCCGTTTTGGAATGGATATCCAACCAACGTCAATGGATTTCCGAGCAACGTACGGACATGCCTCCGGCATGTTTCGATGCCACCCGGAGCAAAAACGTACGGACATGCCTTTGGCATGTTTCAAAGCAATCCGAAAAAAGATATAATTAAATAATTAATATTCAAGCCAAAAAATGACAAAATCAGCAAAAGGACTAACCTTTTTAGCAGCCGCAGCACTCCTTATTACCTCCTCCTCTTGCGGAGGTAATGACAACCGTGAGGTTGTAGAGTTTGAAAAATACAGCTATTCTGCCATCGCAGAGGTTGACACCGACAGTATAACCCTCGAAGATGAAGCCGACCGCTTCTGGCAATGCACCGGCTCCGGAGTGCTCCCCGTCAAGATCGGCAAACGAGACATCACCACCCTGCGCGACACGCTCATGCAAATCGCAGCCGTCGATTTTAATAAAAATACCGCCATACCCCGTCTCCCTTACGGGTATAAAAATATCATAGCTGACAACGATACCACAGATACTCGTTCGCAGGTGGTCAACGAACTCTCCGTTGTGCTCATCACCCCCGAAGTCATGGTGTGGCGCAACTTTAACTACGCATATCCCCACGGCGCCGCTCACGGTAATTATGTCAACACATACGTCAATTATTCTCTCGTAGACGGCAAGATACTCACCCGTCAAGACATTTTCAAGGCTGACACTGACGACCAACTTCTCGCTCTGCTGCGTGCATCACTTGCAGAAAGAGAAGACCTGATCGTATATCCCGATGACATAGAGATTCCCGAGACATTCCGAGTTACAGCTGATGGCGTCACATTCGTTTACGGACTGTATGCCGTAGCGCCATATTCTTCCGGAGAAGTGGAAGTGCCCCTGAAAGCATACGAGGTCTCCGACATCCTCACCGAGAATGTAGCCCGCCATATCTTCCATATCACCGAACAATAATTCACCGAAAAGAAATGCGGCGCAGTCTGAGGGATGAGGTCTGTGCAGGAAAGTGGAGCGAGATGATATCATCATCGCTCCGCTGCGCTTTTAGACCCTTAGTCATCGCCCGACCCTGAGCATCATACCACACCAAATCATACACTCCTCTCACCGGCGTGTCGCGCAATTCCGCCTTAAGCATAAGCGGCTCCCATGCGTCCGCATTTACACTCGCGCCGCTCAGATAAAGCACGTCATATCCACTGCCACGTCTCACGATCGCCATGCTATAATCACCTCCCGTTTTAAGCAGCTCGTCATCAAGATTATAATCGAAGATATGCCAATATCCTTCCGTCAGATCATGCTGATGCGACAGATATTCGTCGAGGGTGCCAAGATCCGGAAATGTGTCATGCGAAACGTTGTAATGCGGAGCCTCTCCTTTTGAGAGCGATATATCACTCACCTCTACGGATGCTCCCGGGCCGAGAATAAAACCGATGCTGTCAGGGAAAAATTGCCCGATATCACTGCTCATTATCTCCGTATCGCATCTTTTTCCGCCGTAAAGTTGGAGCAATCCGTTGAGCAGCGTAAGGCGGAAGCGATTTTCGCCGTTTCCGCAGTCAATATCCGTGACTCTCTTCCCGTATTTACTGCTGATTACCGAGTCTCTTAGTGTATGCTTAAGGCATGGGTGTATGGCGATACCTGAATTGAGCGCATCATCCGTATTTTCTGACAGCGGCAGCATGAGGACCAGCCGCTCATTTCCTGTTGTCGATAGTATCAGTCCCCAGGGTGGCAGTGAACTCGTTTGCCTTTTGCCATCCTCTGTATATGCCGGATAACGCTTCATGGGATGAGCCGCCTTATTGGCCGCTGTAAATCTGAAGTCAATCAGAGAATTGCCGGAATAGTCACCCATATAAACAGAAAAAACCGCCGGGGCAGTTTTATCGTTGGTGAGTGTGATGGCCTTCACGCCCGTAGTATCCGCAAATGGATGATAACCTCGATGTTCATTCCAATGCCGCACGTTGCTCTCCATAACAGCCGGCGGCGTGGGAGCGGCCGACGCTTTCGGGGTAGTCAGACCCATGATACCGGTTATGATACCCACTATCGCAAAGGCAAGTATCACCACGCCGATGCCGATATTGATCTTCTTCATCGTGCGGTAAGAGAAGCGCTTGCGTATCTTGTCGATGACGAAGGTCACGCCATACCACCAGCCTAACGCCCCTCCCATCAGAAAGATAAAGCCTATCAGATAATGAAAGAAGTGCATCTCCGGCGTCAGGAAGTTAAACCGGGCGAAGAGTCCGATGGTGAGAAATAGTATCAGCGGATTAGAGAAGGTGAAGAGAAATCCCCCTAAAATATTCTTGCCCGGAGAGATGCCCTGAGGCACCGGTCGGCGCAGCGATGACGAAGGGCTTTTCCGGAATAGATAGATACTGAAGGCTATCAGCACAACACTTCCGAAGAGCTGTATCACATCCTGATTACGCTCGATGAAGTCTTCAATAAATGACAGTCCAAACGCGGTGAGCAGACAGTAAAAAAAATCGGACAGCGCCGCACCTATGCCCGTGTAAAATCCAGCTTTCCTTCCCTTCTCAAGAGTGCGCTGTATGCAGAGTATTCCCACGGGACCCATCGGAGCCGAGATGAGCACACCTATCGCTATCCCTCTCCATGCCATGTAGAATATACTCTCCAGTAAACTCATATTGTGTTTTGGTTTTGAGTCTTACCTATTGTCCGTAATATAATATCCGCCGTAAGAGGAGGGAGAGCAGACATATCTTTGCAGACCATATTTCTTTTCTCCCGTCAGAGCCTGCCCGGCTGTCGGCGCACCTCCGGCTGTCAGCACGTTATAATGCGAGTCGCAGACAGGGCAGACGGCCTCCAGATTTTCATCTATATATACCCGCACGGTTCTGTTGCGCTCTACGGGACACGCCAGGTCGTATGCCAAAGGGGTCATCGTATCAAGAGTGAAGGGGTCCATACCCTCGATGAGCAACACCCCTCCAAACCCTGTGGCTGAATTCATCTTGTAAGGAAATCCCGCAGGCAGACGCTCCTCGCCTGATATGTTGACGAAATAATTGTAGTCGCCCATTCCGGAGACGCCGTAGGTGTTCCATACACCGACATTGGTAAGGTCAATCGATACGGGCATGGCCGGAATGCGGTTTTCCACCACCGTGTCACACGCACTCAGACAAAGCAAGAGCAACAGCCCATAGAGTGCACGGGCCGGGGGAAGAGTCAATATGTCTGCGAGACCTCTCAATCCTTATTCCCGGCTACGGCGGGCAATAGTTGTGCAAACTGAGTGACAAGCTTATTGAGCGGACCGGCCACCATCGGCTTGAGCATTGCCGGAATGGCTACGTCTACGTTGACGCGACCCGTAGAGTGAGACTCATCGACGTCATCTATGTCAAGACTCAGCGAGAGGTCTACAGGCGTGCCGACGCCTACGAGCTTAATGAGCTTCGGCTCAATCTTCTCAGCCATACGGAGCGTAATCTCTCCCACCGGTCCGGCCGGAAAGGTGATAGAGTCAGCGTCTACCTTTACGGCATTAAACATATCTCGCTGGTCGGCCGGAATTCTGTCTTCCGGCACACGAGCCATCAGTTCCTTGAGATTATTCAGATTAGACAGGCGGTCGAACACCACCTGTGCCGGGGCATTGATGTTGGCCACCGGCGATTGGAAATTTGCCATGATTAGAGAATGAATTAAAAATCAGAGCGACTCGGGCGACCATGCAGTCGGGTCTTTTCTCCACTGCTGCAGTGCCTCAAGCTCCGCAGGGTTGATATAGTTGATTCGGGAAGCCACCTCCAGCATCTCCGTGTAAGTCAGGAGCGAGAGTAGGGGAATGTTGGCGTCGTTGAAACGCTTGATAGCCTCCGGAAATTCGAAATCAAACACCGTGCAGAGTCCCACGGGCTCACATCCGGCATTAGCAATAGCATCCACACATTTGATTGCTGCCGCACCGGTGGAGATCAGTTCGTCGATTACCACTACCTTCCAGCCTATCTTCAGATTACCCTCTATCAGATTTTCCAGACCGTGATCCTTGGGTCTGTTGCGCACGTAAGCGTATGGGAGGGAGAGAGCATCGGCCACAATGCCACCTATGGCGATAGCGCCCGTGGCTACGCCCGCAATAGCGTTCACCTCCGGAAAATGCTCTATGATGAGGCGGGAAAGCTCGATTTTGAGGAAGTTGCGGATATCCGGATAAGAGAGAGTCCTGCGGATATCCGTATATATTGGCGACGTCCAGCCCGACCCCCATACAAAAGGAGCCTCCGGCTGAAGCTTGATAGCGCTGATATGCAGAAGTTTTTCTGCCAGCAATTTGTGGTGATCTTTCATAATTAGAGCAGGTTTAAACCAAAAAACCGGTAACTATTAGACGGTTAAAAATAAAAAACCGGCAACCGCCTATTACCGAATATGCAAATATACGACGAAAAATCCATATAAGAAAATTTTCCCCCATTTTCATCACCACATTTTTAAAAACATCCCCCCGATGCCACCCGAATGTGTCCAATCCTGTAGTCCCCCCCGAACGTACGGACATGCCTTCGGCTACAGTACATGACATTTTTTAATTTATTGTACCATAGGTATCTAGGGACTATTAGTTTAAATTGTGTTAAATTGAGCTTGTTATAAGTCGGGTTTTGAACACTTTTACTGTTAAAAGAATATTTTAAATAATTGGCA
>CAYVZJ010000011.1:0-56985 GCA_964456155.1 uncultured Sangeribacter sp. | reverse complement strand
TGCCGAAGGCATGTCCGTACTTCGCCGCTACACTGTTTGTAAACATGCCGAAGGCATGTCCGTACGTTGCTCGGTATTAGTTACACTCTATATATACATTGCGAAGCGAAGTCCTTACTTTCTCGTATTGGACTTCGCTTCGCGATGTTTGTATATTTGGTCCTGTCAGATGGCAGAGCGAATTATGCCGCGGTGGGAAAGCTCAATGAAATGCAAGATTTCTTCGCGCACTTCGGAGTATGGCACTGTCTCTCTTACCAGTCTAACAGCATTAGTGACATTCAGATCGCTCAGATATATGATGCGATATACGTCACTAATAGTCTGAATGGTCTCACTATCCAGGCCTCGTCTATGCATACCGATGGTGTTAAGCCCTACGTATGAAATAGGCTCTCTGGCAGCTTTGACATAAGGAGGAATATCCTTATTGACGAGTGCGCCTCCTTGCAACATTATATTCTTGCCGAGATGACAGAATTGATGCACGAGACTGCCTCCCCCTATTACTGCAAAATCATCGACCTGCACTTCACCACCGAGCTGAGTGGCGTTGGAGATGATGACATTATTGCCAATGACGCAATCATGAGCTACATGCGAGTAAGCCATTATCAGACAATTCTCACCTACGGTTGAATAACCTCTTGAGGCTGTGCCTCGATTGATGGTGACACATTCACGCAATGTAGTGCCATTACCGACTATCGCCAATGTGTCCTCACCACGGAATTTCAGATCCTGAGGTACACCGGCAACGACTGCGCCGGGAAATATCTTGACATTATCTCCGATGCGTGCACCGGGAAAAATGGTGACATTATTATATATCTTCACATTGTCACCTATCTCTACATTATCATAAATGCATGAGAAAGGACCGATATCCACGTTGTTGCCAAGGCGTGCCTGAGGATCTACGACAAAATTGCAGTTCATTATTGATTAGATTACTTATTCTTAATAATCTGAGCCATAAACTCTGCCTCAGCCACTATCTTTTCACCTACGAAGGCGTATCCTTTCACGACAGCGCATCCGCGGCGTATCTCCGTCATGAGAGATACGTGCAGTAACAGTGTATTGCCGGGCACTACTTTCTGACGGAATTTTACATTGTCTATCTTCAGGAAGTAAGTGGAATACTTGTCTGCATCCTCAAGGAAATTCAATACGAGCACACCGGCAGCCTGTGCCATAGCCTCGACTTGTAGCACACCGGGCATGACCGGCTCCTGGGGGAAGTGACCCGGGAAGAATGGCTCATTGACTGTGACATTCTTGACAGCTACACAATGCTTTCGGTCTATTTCTATTACCTTATCTATCAGCAGGAATGGATAACGATGAGGCAACAATTTCTTAATACCGTTCACGTCGATAAGAGGTGTCTGGTTGGGGTCGTAGAGAGGCGCCTGAATTTCAGTGTGCTTCACCTCCTTGCGGAGCATTCGGGCAAACTTATTGTTGATGGCATGTCCCGGACGGATTGCCACAACGCGTCCGCGCAAAGGACGGCCGATAAGAGAAATGTCCCCGATAAGGTCCATCAACTTATGACGAGCGGGTTCATTACCCCATTTCAAAGGAGTATTATTGATAAATCCGAGTGAGTCAGGGTGTACGTGCGACATCTGAAGTTTGTCACAAATCTCGCCGATTTTATCTTCGGGAAGTTTCTGGTCATAAATCACCACGGCATTGTCAAGGTCGCCGCCTTTGATGAGTCCGTGTGCAAGAAGATTTTCTATCTCGCGAACGAAGACGAAAGTGCGAGCGGCAGCTATCTCTTTGGGGAAGTCAGCGAGAGAGTCGAGCACGGCAAACTGATTCGGGAGCACCGGCGAATTGTATTCCACCATCACCTCAGCGCTGAATTCATCGTCGGGATAGATGGTAATCACCGAACCGGTCTCTTCGTCGGCGAATTGCATTTTGCTCTTTATGATGTAAAAATCTTTTTCAGCCTTTTGCTCTTCAAGTCCTACCGCATTGATATTTTCGATATAAGGGAGAGCGCTGCCATCAAGAATAGGCATCTCTTCGCCGTTGACATCAATAATACAGTTGTCTACACCAAGGGCATAAAGAGAAGCCATGGCATGCTCTACGGTAGATATCCTTGCATCACCTTTTCCCAAGACAGTGCCACGCGGAGTGTCAACTACGTTTTCGGCAAGTGCCGGTATTTCGGGCGCACCCTCAAGATCTATACGACGAAATCTTATACCTGTATTTTCCGGAGCCGGATTAAAGACAGCCACGGCATTAACACCGGAATGAAGACCTTTACCTGTCACGGTAAACGGACTTTTAAGAGTCAATTGATTCATCTTTATTTTTGTTTAAATATTTTTTCTAAATTTTTTAAGTAGACTTGCGTCTTGGCAAAAGTCCGGGCATCCACCACCGGATAGCCTATCAGTCGCTTGTTGCTTCCGACGTGATTGGGGATACCGGACTGAGCACCGAATTCGTTGTCATCCCCAATGGAGATATGACCCGCGAAGCCACACTGACCGCCTATGCGATTGCGGTCGCCTATCTTAGTGCTTCCCGCCACACCGGTCTGTGCGGCGAAGACATTATCGCTGCCGATAGTGACATTGTGAGCCACCTGAATGAGATTATCAAGTTTTGTACCCTCCCCTATTACGGTATTACCGAAAGTGGCACGGTCTATGCAGGTATTAGCGCCTATCTCTACATTGTCGGAGATGATGACGCCTCCCATCTGGGGTATTTTCTCATAATGCCCCTCTTTAGGCGCAAAGCCAAATCCGTCAGCGCCGATCACACAGCCGGAATGCAGGATGCAGTTACAGCCGATAACACACCCTTCATAAACTTTCACACCGGGCCGTATTATGGTATTTTCGCCTATCTCCACTCCATCACCTATATACACTTGGGGATATATTTTCACACCGTTGGCCAGCTTGACGTTCTTTCCGATGTAAGCGAAAGCACCCACATATACATCTTCCGGAAGGGATACACCTTCGGAGATATAGGCCGGTTGTTCGATACCGGAGGGAAGTGGCTTGAGCCTGTCGGCATAAGTCATCAGTTCGGCAAGAGTGCTGTATGCATCCTTTACACGAATAAGCGTAGTCTCAACCGGCCGGTCAAGAATGAAATCTTCATTTATGAGCACGGCAGAAGCCTTCGTGGTGTAAAGGTATCTGCTATATTTAGTGTTGGCCAGAAAGGTCAACTCACCCTCTCCGGCACGCTCGATTGGGGCAAAACCCTTAATCGGCACATCATTATTACCCTCAACCGTTCCGCCTGTCAATGAGGCTATGAGCGACGGTGTAATCAACATATTTATTCTTAAAAAGTTAGGTCGTAACGACCGGCATTCATTACAATTACTAATACAAAATACGAGTACTTGTAAAACCGGATTAACATTAATCACGACCAAATGATTATGCAAATATCGTAAAAAAATCTGATATTACAACTATTAGATTTTAATAATTGAATATTACATTTTTAATTGTGTAAAATAGTGCGAATTATTTTGCCAATCCGCTTTATTTACCTAATTTTGTCAAAACATGGGTGTATACACTTTTGAAATGAGAGCGTAATAATGCATCCGCGTACTTTACTGAAAATATTAAAATACTATAATACAACTTAATAACTTTAAATCAGAGAACTTCTTATGGAAATCTCACACATCGAACACATCGGCATCGCCGTGCCCAACCTGGAAGAGGCAATCAAGTATTATGAGAATGTACTCGGTCTTAAATGCTATAAGACAGAGGTAGTAGAGGATCAGAAAGTGACTACTGCATTCTTTAAGGTAGGCGATACAAAAATCGAATTGCTCGAACCGACATCACCTGAAAGCACAATCGCAAAATTTATTGAGAAGAATGGTGGTAAGGGTGGCATGCATCACCTCGCATTCGCCGTTGAAGACGGCGTAGCCAACGCTCTTGCAGAATGTGAAGCTAAGGAAATACGCACCATCGACAAGGCTCCCCGCAAAGGTGCTGACGGTCTGCAAATCGCATTCCTTCACCCCAAATGCACAGAGGCTGTACTGACAGAACTTTGTGAAGATCCTTCTAAAAAATAATCAATTATATAGCAAAACATCATGAGCTTACAGGAACAAAAGATACAGGAACTGATAGCTAAGCGCGCTGAGGCTCGTCTCGGTGGCGGCGAAAAGGCAATTCAGAAACAGCACGAACGTGGCAAATATACAGCACGCGAACGCATCGCCCAACTACTTGATGAGGGCAGCTTCGAAGAGCTTGACATGTTTGTCACTCACCGTTGCACCAACTTCGGTCAGGATAAGAAGCACATCCTCGGTGACGGTGTCGTAACCGGTTTCGGCACAATCGAAGGCCGTCTGGTATATGTATTCGCACAAGACTTCACCGTATTCGGCGGTTCTCTCTCCGAGACCATGGCGCAGAAGATCTGCAAGGTGATGGATATGGCCATGAAGATGGGCGCACCCGTCATTGGTCTCAACGACTCAGGCGGTGCCCGTATTCAGGAAGGCATCAACGCTTTGGCCGGATACTCCGAGATCTTCCAGCGCAATATTCTCGCTTCAGGCGTTGTACCCCAGATTTCCGCCATCCTCGGCCCCTGCGCCGGTGGTGCCGTATACAGCCCAGCACTCACTGACTTCACTATTATGGTGAAGGGCATCTCATACATGTTCCTCACAGGTCCGACAGTCGTCAAGACCGTTACAGGTGAGGACGTGACACAAGAGCAACTCGGCGGTGCAAGCGTTCACGCATCCAAGAGCGGTGTAACCCACTTCGCTACAGAAGACGGTGAGGAGGCTCTTCAGCTTATCCGCAAATTGATCAGCTATATTCCTCAAAACAACCTTGAGGAGACTCCGCTCGTGACATGCACCGACCCGATCGACCGTCTGGAGGATTCTCTCAATGAGATTATCCCCGACAGCCCGAAACGTTCATACGATATGTATGAGGTAATCGGCAAAATCATCGACAACGGTGAATTCCTTGAAGTGCAGCGCGATTATGCCAAGAATATCATCATCGGTTTCGCACGCATGAACGGACAGAGCGTGGGTATCGTAGCCAATCAGCCCAAAGTGCTCGCCGGCGTGCTCGACAGCAATGCATCACGCAAGGCAGCCCGCTTCGTTCGCTTCTGCGACGCTTTCAATATTCCTCTCGTCACTCTCGTTGACGTACCCGGCTTCTTGCCCGGCACCGGCCAGGAATACAATGGTGTCATCCTTCACGGCGCAAAACTCCTTTACGCTTACGGTGAGGCTACAGTGCCTAAAGTTACGGTTACACTCCGCAAAAGCTATGGCGGTTCACACATCGTGATGAGCTGTAAGCAACTGCGCGGTGACGTCAACTATGCATGGCCCAACGCCGAAATCGCTGTGATGGGTGCAGAGGGCGCTGTAGGCGTGCTTTATGCTAAAGACCTGAAGACTGCTGAGGATCCCGCTGCGCTTAAGGCTGAGAAAGAGAAAGAATATACCGACCTCTTCGCCAATCCGTATAATGCAGCCAAATATGGCTACATTGATGACGTGATTGAGCCGCGCAACACTCGCTTCCGCATCATCCGCGCCCTGCAGATGCTCGCTACGAAGAAAGTGACCAACCCGGCTAAGAAGCACGGTAATATTCCTCTGTAATTAATAAATTCTGAGGATGTGTCTTTTCTTATACGACACATCCTCAGAACTTTTGTCTCAATACCTGGCTTCAGGTATTTTGAATAGCAAATAAATATTTTATCTAACTATTACATCATGATAAAGAAAAGCATTATAGCCCTCAGTCTTTGCCTGGCAATGGGATGCGGTGTGCCTGCCGTATTCGCTCAGGAGGCAGAGCAGCCGGCTCCGATGACAGAGGTCGTTGACCTGCCGGATGGCCAGGAGGGTATAGAAGCTGAAGGTGTGCCTTCCGAGGAAGTAAATTATGTAGAGGAGAGCGCCATAGCTAAAAAGATGACACAAGCTGAAAAGGCTGAGAATGTCAAGGAGAATGACAGCTGGGGCGGTGCGATTACCATTATCTCTATGTGTATCGTGCTGGCTGCTCTCATCGTGCTCAGCATTTTGTTCTTGGGCTTCGGTAAGATATCTTCCAAACTGCTCAGCCGTAAAAAGATGGAATCTCACGGTGTGACCGAAGAGGATGCTGCTGATCATCACACTGATGTTGACAGCGGTGAGACCATCGCTGCCATCGCAGCCGCTCTTGCCGAGCATTTCAACGGCGAGCATGATATGGAGGATACGATCCTTACTATCCGCCGCATGAAGAGAGCTTACTCTCCGTGGAATTCAAAGATATACAACTTAAGAGAGGTGCCCGGTCTGCAGCGCAACCCCGCTCGCCCGCTCCCGGTCAATAAAAACGTAAGATAATCACAATATCGTCACATTCGGCTTCTCAAAGCCTTAATATAAGACAATATGAAAGAATATAAATATAAAATCAACGGTATAAAATTTAATGTCGCAGTAGGCGATGTTATAGACAATCAGGTGCACGTAGAGGTAAACGGCGTGCCTTACAATGTAGAACTCGACAACGGCAAGACCGTAAGCAAGGTCTCAGCAATCCCCGCTCCCAAACCTGCTGCCTCAGCACCGCGCACCGCTACGGGTGAGAAGGTAATCAGCAAACCCGTCTCCACCGGTTCTGCTTCAGCGGTGAAGAGTCCGCTCCCCGGCACAATCATGAGCATCAACGTCACTGAAGGTCAGCAGGTAAATGCCGGTGACACTGTATGCGTACTCGAGGCCATGAAGATGGAGAATGACGTGCATTGCAACACGAGCGGCACGGTCAAGAAAATTCTTGTAGGCGTAGGCGATGCCATCCTCGAGGGCACTGATATCATGATCATTGAGTAATCTCGATTAGCGAGACTCATACTTAGTGAGAAATTAGTATTAATAAATAGATAAACTCACATTAATTATAATTATGCTTTTGCTTGAAGCAACAAGTTCATTCGGAGAATTTCTGAGCAACAGTATCCGCACCTTCTGGGAGTTCACAGGCTTTTACAACTGCGAATGGACCAATCTGGTGATGCTCGCTGTAGGCTGTTTCTTCGTATGGCTTGCTATTAAAAAGAACTTTGAACCCCTCTTGCTCGTACCTATCGGCTTCGGCATGCTCTTGGGCAACATCCCCTTCCAGCCGGGAATGGAGATAGGTATCTATGAGGAAGGGAGTGTGCTCAACATACTCTTCAATGGTGTGCAGAAGGGTTGGTATCCGCCCCTGATTTTCTTAGGTATTGGCGCTATGACCGACTTCTCGGCTCTTCTTGCCAATCCTAAGTTAATGATTATCGGTGCGTGCGCTCAGTTCGGCATCTTCGGTGCCTACATGCTGGCTCTGCTTTGCGGCTTTGATCCTCTGTCTGCCGGCTGTGTGGCAATCATCGGTGGTGCCGACGGCCCGACTGCAATCTTCACTACTTCCAAACTTAATCCTGCTCTGTTGGGCGCTGTGGCTGTCTCGGCATATTCATATATGGCCTTGATACCGCTCATCCAGCCGCCGATCATGCGCCTTTTCACTACAAAGGAAGACCGTCTTATCAAGATGAAGCCCGCGCGCGTCGTTTCGCAGAATGAGAAGATCATCTTCCCGATTGTCGGTCTGATGCTCACTTGCTTTGTTGTGCCCTCCGGCATACCCTTGCTTGGTATGCTCTTCTTCGGCAATCTGCTGCGTGAGAGCGGTGTCACTACCCGTCTGGCCAAGACAGCATCCAATGCCATGACTGACATCGTGACAATCCTCCTCGGCTTGACGGTAGGTGCATCAACTCAGGCTGATGTATTCCTCACAAAGGAGACTTTGCTGATATTCGGCTTGGGCTTCCTTGCCTTTATCATTGCCTCCTGTGCCGGCGTATTAAGCGTGAAGGTATTCAACCTCTTCCTGAAGAAAGACCGTCGCATCAACCCGCTTATCGGTAATGCCGGCGTATCAGCAGTGCCGATGGCAGCGCGTATCTCCAATAACGTAGGTCTGGAATATGACCCGACCAACTATCTGCTGATGCACGCTATGGGTCCGAACGTGTCAGGCGTAATCGGTTCTGCAGTAGCAGCCGGTGTACTCCTGAGCTTCCTCGGATAATCAGGATAATAACCTAACTCATAAGAGACTCCACCTGAGCAAATCGGTGGAGTCTCTTTTTTATGCGGAATTCTGCCTATATTTTAACATTTGGCGATAAACCATATCGCGAATACACGTGTTATAGTTATGTTCATCAACTCTCCTCAGTGACCGAACCAGGTCTTTGATAAGAAACGCAACTTATTAGGAAGGTTTTCATAAATGATATCTAACGAAGTCATAACAGAAATATACAAGACTAACGCCAAACCACCAAAAAACCTGGAGGATTTGGGGCTCTTTGAGGCATTGGAACTCTTACGCGCCAATCATCATATTCATGTAGATTCTGATGAACTTAAGGAGACCACGGAAGTAATATTGGAAGACCTTGAAGAATCAAACCCTTTCCGTCGCTTCCTGCTGCGCAGCCTGCATGCTGTGCTGGAGTTTGACAAGATGATAGCCTTCGTTTTCAAAAATCATATACTCTTTCTCGGCAAAAAGGACAAGCAACTGCGCGTCCACTTCAAGCCGGAGCCCGAACCGAAAGCCAATATCTGGTCGCGCATATTCGGAGGTCATTGATTTAAGACCTATCCAAGAGGAAATTCACCAAAAATCATTATATTTGCATATTGACTGAATTCAGTAAGTGCGTGTCGAGATAGGCATAATCAAAAACAATATGCTTCATAATGATTAATCTACGAAAATTAGTTTGTATTTCCGCTATAGTTTTATCAGGACTGTCTATTGCCGGGCAGCCTGCTCAAAGTCGCTTTGAAGCTGGCTCTGGCTCATTCATGCTTGATGACAAACCCTTTTTGATAAAGGCTGCCGAACTGCATTATCCTCGCATTCCCAAAGAATATTGGGAACATCGGATAGAAATGTGCAAGGCACTTGGTATGAATACTATCTGCCTTTACGTATTCTGGAACGTGCACGAACCTCGGGAGGGAGAGTTTGACTTCACGGGACAGAATGATTTACGCAGTTTCATCAAATTATGTGAAAAGCATGATATGAAGGTAATACTCCGTCCAGGTCCGTATGTTTGCGCTGAATGGGAAATGGGTGGACTCCCCTGGTGGCTCTTGAAAAAGAAAGATATACGTCTACGCGAAAATGATCCTTATTTTCTGGAGAGAGTAGATCTGTTCCAAAAGGCTGTAGGTCAAGAAGTGGGAGACCTGACCATAGACGCTAACGGTCCGATTATCATGATACAGGTGGAGAATGAGTATGGCTCTTACGGCACTGACAAAGAGTATATGGCCAACATTCGAGATATCGTCAGGAAAAATTTTGGAGATAAGGTGACATTATTTCAGTGTGACTGGTCATCTAATTTCGAAAACAACGGCCTTGATGATGTGTTATGGACTCTGAATTTCGGCACGGGCTCTGACGTGGACCAACAGTTCAGCCGACTAAAGGAGGTAAGACCTGACACTCCGTTGATGTGCTCCGAATTCTGGAGCGGATGGTTTGACAAATGGGGTGCGAATCATGAGACACGCGATGCCGACGATATGATAGCAGGCATCCGGGAGATGCTTGATAAGAATATTTCCTTCTCACTGTATATGACTCATGGAGGTACCAACTGGGGACACTGGGCGGGCGCCAACTCTCCCGGGTATGCACCGGATGTGACCTCTTACGATTATGACGCACCGATTGATGAACAAGGTGCTCCCACAGATAAATTTTGGAAGCTCCGTAAGGTACTGGAAGATTATTCCGAACAGGAATTAAATCCCGTACCGGATCCGATAAATATAATCTCTATTCCGGAGATTACATTTACCGACTATGCACCTCTTTTTGAGAATCTTCCTGCTCCAAAGACCGAACGCGCTATTAAGACAATGGAGGAATACAATCAGGGATTCGGGAGTATCATTTATTCCACTATGACCCCGGAAACGCCCGGGGAAACCCTCCTTACAGTTAATGAACCTCACGACTATGCCCGCATCTTCCTCGATGGAGAATTTATCGGGTCTCTTGACCGACGTAATGCCGAGACACAAATAATGCTGCCGGCATTGAAGGCAGGCCAACGACTGGACATCCTTGTCGAGGCAATGGGACGTATAAATTTCGGACGAGCAATAAAGGATTTCAAAGGTATCACTGATGATGTTACTCTGACGGTAAATTATGATGGAGTAAACAAAGTCATTCTGTTAGAAGACTGGAACGTCTACAATCTGCCGGATGAATATGTGTTCTATCAAGGTATGAATTTCCTTCCGATAAAGCAAGATGATAAGGGACAAAGAGGAGAGCCGGGAGTATACCGTGCTACCTTTAATCTTCAAGAACCCGGCGATACCTATCTTAATTTTGAGACATGGGGTAAAGGACTTGTATACGTCAACGGTAAGGGAATTGGCAGGATTTGGGAAATAGGACCGCAACAGACGCTGTATCTTCCGGGAGCATGGCTCAATGAGGGTGAAAACGAAATATTGGTGTTTGATATTATTGGTCCTCGTGAGGCTAAGACACGAGGAGAGAAGAAGCCTGTTATCGATAAACTGCAAGAGAGCCGGCCGGCCATTCACCGTAAAGCCGGAGAAGTACTCAACTTAACGGATGAGACGCCGGTATTTCGGTCTTCATTTTCTGATACTTACGGTTGGAAAGAAGCCTCTCTCCCCACCACTGTATCAGGAAGATATCTCTGTATTGAAGCAGAAAATGCCTTAGACGGTGGCGATACTGCTAGTATTGCAGAAATGTATCTCCTCGACGAAGGGGGCAATAGAATATCGCGTGAGAATTGGAGGGTGGTTTACGCCGACAGTGAGGATGTAGACGGTGTCAATCGGTCGGCAGACAAGGCTTTTGACCTTCAGGAGTCAACTTATTGGCGCACCCACAAGGGCGTCCCCTTCCCTCATCAAGTTGTGATAGACTTGGGCGACATCCATACAATCTCAGGTTGGCAATATCTTCCCGGTCTGGAGGAGAATGCACCCGGGGCAATCAAAGACTATAAACTGTATATAAAAGATCAACCTTTTAATTTCTAATAAAATATGAAAACTCGATTATTAGCCATCTGCTGTCTTACGGCTATGTGTACTGCCGTAGATGCCGACGCTCAGCGCAATCGCACTACTCTCAACGAGGGTTGGGAGTTCTCGAAAGGTGCACTCGGAGATGTGACGGAATGGCAACAGGTAAGAGTGCCTCACGACTGGGCTATCTACGGACCGTTTGACCGCGCCAACGACTTGCAGGAAGTAGCCGTGGAACAGAACGGTGAGACTGAGAAATCGTGGAAGACAGGTCGCACCGGTGGTCTTCCCTTTATAAGCAAAGGCGTCTATCGGCGTATTATTGAAATTCCTGATACTGCCGGAAAGTCATTTTCGCTGATTTTTGACGGCGCTATGAGCAACGCGTATGTGAGTATCAATGGCAAGGAGGTAGGATTCTGGCCGTACGGTTATAATACTTTCGAAGTAAGACTCGACAACAAAGACCTGAAACCGGGAGCAAATGAACTTATCGTCCAACTCGAAAACCGTGAGATGGCATCGAGATGGTATCCCGGTGCGGGACTCTACCGCAATGTGCATCTTATTGAGACAGAAAAGGTACACATCCCTGAATGGGGCACGTATGTCACCACGCCTATCGTGACTCCGGAAATGGCTACTATCAAACTTCAAATGAAGATTGAAGGTGTAAAGCATTATGAGCAGTGGCCTTACGGTGATAAAGTGAATGTTCGGACTGTCATCCTTGACCCGCAGGGGAAAGAGGTGGCCTCAAACGATTCTGAATACGTTGGTCGAGGTCAGGAATTCTCGCAGAATTTCAAGATCGACCGGCCGGAATTGTGGGACACGGAGCATCCGTCTCTCTATACTGCCCGCACTACGCTGACGGTTGACGGCAAAGTCACTGACGTATATGATACCCGGTTCGGCATACGCAAGATAGAGTATATTCCGGAGCAGGGTTTCTTCCTAAACGGGAAATCCACCAAATTCAAGGGTGTCAACAATCACCATGACTTAGGTCCGCTCGGAGCTGCTGTCAATAAGTCAGCCTTGCGTCATCAGATCAATCTTCTGAAGGAGATAGGTGTGAACGCTATCCGCACGTCTCACAACATGCCTGCTCCGGAGCTTGTCGAACTATGTGACGAGATGGGAATGATGCTGATGATAGAGCCTTTCGATGACTGGGGCTTCCGTCCGAAATCACCGAATGGCTACGGCTCGCTTTTCAATGAATGGGCTGAGAAGGATATCACTGCGATGGTGGAGCATTTCCGCAACAGTCCATCGGTTATGATGTGGTCTGTCGGCAATGAGGTGCCCTCGCAATGGGGAGAACCCGGTATGGGAGAACTTGTCATGCTTCAGGATCTCATTCATAAACTTGACCCTACGCGCCCGGTGACTTGCGGCATGGACCAGGCGACTGCTGTGTTGGACAATGGGTTTGCCGCTGCGCTCGACATCCCCGGCTTCAACTATAAGCCTCATTTTTATCAGGCTGCTTACGAGCGTCTTCCTCAGAAGTTGATTCTCGGTTCCGAGACAGTATCTACGGTCTCTTCACGTGGTGTCTATAAATTCCCGATGGTGGTGGACGCCAATATGATGTATCCGGACAATCAGTCCTCCTCTTACGACACAGAGTTTTGCTCATGGAGTAATATTCCGGATATAGACTTTGCCGCTGATGAAGACTATCCGTGGAATCTTGGTCAGTTTGTATGGACAGGATTTGATTATCTCGGCGAACCCTCTCCGTATGACACGGATGCTTGGCCGAGCCATTCAAGTGTATTCGGCATCTATGACCTTGCTTCATTACCTAAGGACCGTGCCTATCTGTACCGTTCAGTATGGCGCGAGGACGTACCGACGCTTCATATCCTCCCCCACTGGAATTGGGAAGGTAGAGAGGGAGAGGTCACTCCGGTGATGGTGTATACCTCTTATCCCAAGGCAGAGCTCTTTGTAAACGGAGTAAGTCAAGGAATGCGTGAGAAAGAGAAGGGTAAGGATATCGTGCCGACTGACAGAACGGATAATAACGTCTATGCCGAGAAATCCAACCGCGATGCGATGAACCGTTACCGCCTGATCTGGGATGACGTTGTATATCAGCCCGGTGAGATTACAGTTGTGGCATACGATGAAAACGGCAACAAAGCCGAGCAAAAGACCGTCAAGACCGCCGGAAAGGCGCATCATATCGTCTTAACGCCCAACGTTACTGAACTCGAAGCCAACGGTGACGACTTGCTATACGTCACGGTACAGGTTGCAGACAAGGATGGCAATATCATTCCCACGGATGACCGAATGGTAACGTTTAAGGTAGATGGTGCAGGCACATTTGAGGCTACAGCCAACGGCGACCCCACATGTCTTCTGCCTTTCCAAAAACCGGAGATGAAACTCTTCAGCGGTGCAGCCACAGCAATAGTCCGCTCAGCCAAAAAGCCCGGCACCCTGAAAATGACCGTCAAATCCCCCGGCCTAAAATCCGCCACCCTCGAAATCCCAGTAAAATAACCCCCATCCGGGTTACCACATCATAGCAAGAAGCCAAAGGGGTATTGCCTTTCCTGCGGGATAATCAGTGTTATCGCGCATTACAAAGTCTGCCCCTTTGGTTTTTTTGTTTTCACCTCCAACTTCTATTACAAATGAATCTTCATTATTTGACACTACAAAATCTCCTTTCCTCTCATCCTTTACTGCATTAACATTGTATCCCGCTTGCAAAAAACAAAACACCACAAAGGCCTCTCTCTCCGTGCCTTTATCTGCATTTAATACCCAATATGCACATGGATCGGCAAATAGCATCTTTGCTCCCACGCTTCGTGCCTTAGTGTCATTTTGCACTCGAAGGATGTTAATCATTTTCACTTGTTCCATGACAAACAGGAGTTGATAAAGCTTTTCTGCACCTATCCCCCAATCGCTACAAAGAGATTTTACTTGAACGCGGGGCACGGAAGAATTAGCCAGGGTACCAACTATTGCTGATAACAGACGAAGATTATTGTCAGTGACATTTTTCAAGAAAAAGGGTATGTCGCTATAAATAGTCTTTTCTAAAACTCCCATAAAACGTTTGTCATAGTCTCCTTCAAGATAAAAGGGGCGAGTGCCGTGTTTTCGATATTGATTGAATAGCCTGAGAATTTCGCCGTCCGGATTGAGAGGTATTGAACCACCTAAACTATACCGGTTGTATGTATTTCCTGTCTCAATATAAAGGTATTCTCGAAAAGAAAGCATTGGCATATTAATTGGCACATATCTTCTGGAAAGATCTGCATAACCTGCTCTCAAGACTAAAGCAGAAGAATCCGACACCCAGATCTTTTTTCCGGGGAAATCATCATAAATAGCCTTAAGATTAAGACTCCAATCAGCGCTATAATGCACCTCGTCAAGTATCACGCCGTCATACCCTTTCAAGAAAATCTCTTGCACTATTTCATACAGTGTATCTGTAGATAGCAAGGGATTATCCAATGAGAGATACAGCATATTTTTCTCGGTAGCATGATAAAGCAGAAACGTAGATTTCCCACAACCACGTGCACCTGTAATAATAAGAGCATTAGGAAGCGGTCCATACTCAGTGGTGAATAATCTTTTTCGCTCCGGTATGTGAGCCATTCGCCTCTTCATATTTCTTTCAAGTAATTCAATATCTACCATATCATATTTTTTTACAAAACTACAATATTTTTTCTACAACAGAAACAAATTAAGCAAATTATTTCTGCAATAGAAATATTTTAGTCAATTTGTTTCTATGATAGAAACAATAGGGTAAATATCCCAGGGGTATGCCCGTAAGTGCGTCAGAGGTTTCCGACACCATTCAAATAAATGGATTGGGCCGTCTCCTCACCGGAAGCGGCCCATTCGCAATTATTTAGATTACTTTAATCGACAACATCACAAACGTATTTTAAATGTGTTGCCATTTATGCATATGATGTATATTCCTTTGCCATTTAACTCAAGGTTTAAATCGGTAGGTGGGTTAATAACATAATGTACGAGGAGTCCATCTGAACCGTATACTAAAATTCGGGAATTGTGAGGTAATTCATGCAATTTGAGAGTTCCTCCTTCTATTGTAAAGCAGGATTCCACTTTCTCAGTAATATTCTCAATGGTCGTATAATCGTCAACTTTCACCTTTATAACACCAAATACTTTTCCTACGTATGCATATATTTCAGCATCTCCCGGAGATACACCTCGAAGATATCCGTGATCATCAACATTGGCAATGGACGAAGCATTGGAAATCCACACGACTTCATTTGTTAAAGCATCCGGAATTACCAATGCCTTTAACTGAACGGTCTGACCTTTAAGTATTGTTCGGTCGCCTCCAAAAATTCTTACGGATATATTCTCTCCATTATTTGGTAGGTCGTCAATGATATGTGCAAATTCTTTCCAAATAGGCGCTACCTTATAGGCGTGGAGAGTACCGGCAGGCACATGGAGCTCACATTCATCATAACTTACATATCCATTGAAAGTGGTTTCATCCGCCTCCGGGGGTGTTTGCTCATGAAGATAGATCGTTTTAAGATTGTCCATCAAGGCATTAAAAATGTATTTTCCACTACCCAAAGACCGTATGGATGCAGGGATACTAATCGAATGCAATGATCCTGCTCCAAATGCTTGGGTTCCACATGTCATGATGCCGTTTTCAATAACTACATTATTAAGATTATGACACTGATAAAACGCAAAGTTGTCAATAGAGACAACAGGCATGTTATTTATTGTTGCCGGAATAAAGTAATCGCCATCATACATTTCATAACCTCTAACAACAGTCAAGGCCTGTTCTTGATAATCGGTATAACGATAGTAAATACCATCAATTTCCATCAATCCGTTATGAGATGAAACAACATTAAATTTCTTTTCAATGACCTGAGTTCCGCACATTGCTTTCAATACATAGGCACCTTCTTCCGGAAATGATGCGTATACATGTCCGTCGTTTTCAAAAATAGTTGCTTCGTGATATCCGCCGGTATTTCCTGAACTTGTATATTCAATGGGCAAATCATTTGTTGTGGTGGCTGTTAACTCGATGGTTTCTCCAACTTCGCATCTAATGTCTTGATCCCAACTTAGATTTGTTTTTTCCACTACTATATTACATACAGCATAAATCTCTGAATCAGATTTAGATGATACTATTATGGAAGTTTCACCAACGTTAACAGCTTTTACTAATCCTGATTCGTCAACAGTTGCAACGTTAGGATTCTCGGAATGCCATACAATGGTTTTATCCGTAGCGTCTGCCGGTAAAACAGTAGCAGTTAACTGACGTTGTTCACCGAATTCAAGATTACAATTATTCGGATCTAAATTAATTTTACTAACAGCAATACTCTGAGGTTTTACGACCACCATGCAATCTGCATATATATCAGGATTCGATTCTAAGGTTGCTCTGATGAAGGTTTCTCCGACACCTATAGCATACACATGCCCATTCTCATTAACAAAAGCAATCGATGTATCTCCGGAGAACCAGTTAACATTTTTATTTGTTGCATTTTCAGGAAGCACATTAACAGCTATATCAAATTCTTCACCAATCACCGCAGTGAATGTGTCGGAATTTATCGTAATAGACTCTCCCTCTATAATTCGCTCATTTACTGTAATATGACATTCAGCATAAACACTTGGTGTACTTTTTGATCTTACCTGTATCACTGCCTCTCCCTTTTCTAAGGCTGTAATAAGACCCGATTGATCAACAGAGACAATAGCAGCATCCAATGAAACCCATTCGAGATCCTTATTTATCACGTTGTCAGGCTCTATGGTTGCCGTTAGTTGATATGATGTACCCACAGACATCTCAATGCTTGATTTATTCAGTGTGATTGAAGTGATAGGAATATCGGTCACTTCAATTTGACACTCAGCAAAAACGTCCGGATAATTAGCAGATTTCGCAATAATTGTTGTTTTACCTATGCCCACCGCAGTGATGTGCCCATCTTTATCAACAGTTGCAATCTCAGAATTAGAACTACCCCAAATTACCTCATTATAAGTAGCATTCTTGGGTAACACTTCTGCCATAATATAGAACGTTTCTCCTATTTCTATGGTCTTTTCTGATGGCGTTAGGCTGATTTTAGAAACCGGTGTTACATTAACCGTAACATCAACTTCCGCCTGTAGCTGGGTCTGATGATCTTCTCCTACATATACTGTGGCAGTAATAATAGCCTCACCTACTTTATTGCCTAATATATAATGCCCGGCAGCATCTACAGATACAATATCCGAGTCTGATGAAGACCACACTAAATTTTCGTATTTTCCGATTTCGGGAAAAGCAGATATTTTTAGCGTGCCAGAATCATTAGCAAAACCGATAATTTGATTTGGAGTAATTGAAATACTTTTAGCCCATTCTATTATCACATCTTGTTTTGCAAAATACTTCCATACAGGAGCGTTAGAATATAAATCCTTAGACACACTCGGTACATTCAGAACAGCATTATCGTATGCCAACTCGTCAAATGAATTAGACGTTGCCATAGGAGGTTGAGGATTTAAAGAAACAATTGTTTCCAGCGACTTACAACCATCAAAACTCAAATCTTTTATTTCCTCAGTTTTAATACCAATTATTAGATTTTGCATAGAGGTGCAATATCTAAACGCTTCGGAAGGAATAATCAATAACTCATTTGACAGTGTCACATCCTTCAATGAGGAGCATTGAGAAAAAGCGGCATCACCCAAACTATTGACTGAATTGGGCAATACTAAGGATGATAATGCAGAGCAACCTTGAAAGGCCATCTTCCCGATGGAGGTAATAGTCGAAGGTAACTCAATACTTTTCAGTGATGAACAACCTGAGAATGTGGAGTTGCCGATTGATTGAATCGTTGATGGTAGTTGAACCACGCTCAAATTTGCACATCCATTGAAAGTATCATCCATCAGTTCTTTTAGTGATGCAGGTAATATAGCCTCAGAAAGACTACTGCAATTGTAAAATGCACCTGAACCTATATTATTCAATGAATTCGGAAAGGAACATTTATTAAGTGAAGTACAACCTGAAAATACGAAATTACCTAAGGTTGTCAATCTTTCCGGCAATACTACTTCCAGAATTGAAGAACAATTTTCAAATGCCTGATTGTCTATTTCTGCTAACCATGCCGGAAGGGATAAAGATGAAGCGGAAGTGCATCCCGAAAACGCATTTGCTCCTATCTTTTCCACTGATCTTGGAATTGAAACTGATTTAATATTGCTACATCCTGAAAAGGTATAAGGACTTATTTCAGTAAGAGAATTTGACAGAGTTAAATCCTCAATAAAGTTACAATTCATGAAAGCACCTTCTCCGAGATATTTAAGCGAACTTGGTAGTTTTAGTGATAGTGATGTTTCAGCCCATCTCATTGTGCAATTGGCAAATGCATTTTCCCCAATTTCTTCAATGTTTTCCGGTAATGATAATGATGTTAACTCAATGGATGAAAATGCCTCCTTACCAATTTTCTTGATCGTTGATGGCAAGTTGACACTTAATCCATACCAACATTTTGTGAAATAATTGAGTTTGCTAGTTATCCCACCTGTTCTATGTATTACTATATCTGCATTATAAAAGAGACCATCCGGTATTTCTTCTATTCCTTCGGGAATTTCAATTTTTACATGGGAGTTATCTAAAAAGCCGCCGACTGGATATTCCGTTTTGATTTCGATGTCTAAGCTTTTAATCTCTTTTACTTTATAAACCTCGTTATTGTAAGTGATTTCAGATTTGATTATATACTCATCATAACATCCAAAATTGTAGTAGGGACTACTGGATGAAAACTTATACGATATGCCCTTTAAACCAACAACAGAAGCGTAATCTTCATTTATCTCATAAATTACTTTATCTAACGTCATAGTTTCAGCATTTGAACAAACAACGCTAGTTATTGCACAAAATACTATTAATAAATTCCTTAGCATAATATTATAATAATTATATCTTTTCTATTTTATTTAACATATCTACTGCCTCCCAAACGGTACGATATATCTTCATCTGTATGTTGTGCCATATAAACGGAATGAGTAAAACGGCAACGACCAAAAATATCATTACGACCTCTTTCCATGGATCTACTAAATATAAGCCTGCAAGTATTGCGTAATATGCGACAATTAGCCAATTTGTCTTCAGAAAATTCTCATGAGATTCCATTATTGGCAAATCACGTAGCACGCCGGATTTAAGACCTCTATAGTATGCGTTATTATATTGACTTATTATATCCCTGCCGTCACATATATTTTTAGTGTTATCGGATTTTCCTAAATTGGAATAATATTTCTCTTTGGCTGCTTTTAACATACTTGGCCTTAAGCGAAGACGGCGAAGAAGTACATTTACTATTAGAAAATCCCAAATAATTCCGGTTAGATAAAACCCAACAAACAATATGAAATACCCAAGCAAACCGAAGTCGGACGAACAGCAATATCTTTCATTCTGATAAACCCATTTCAATATCCACGGACTCCATATAAGAGTACCGGGAATGAGTTTCCCTAAGAAATCATAAAATGAAATACCTGATATTTCCATGAAACATAATTTGTATATACGAATAGCCTCACCATGTCCGTGATGATAGGTTGGTCTATAAAAACGCCAAAGACGTGAGGCTTTTCTGCTCCACGTCCTTGTATATCAGGTATCGCCAAACACCTTTCTGTCTGAACTTGAAGAATACTTCACCCCACGTCCGGATAGATTTATGAACATGGGGCATTGAAGCCGCCAAATCATAAGCAACCGAAAATGGGCATCCTTCACCGCTCGTCCGACAGAATATAAAAATTGGCGATTTAGATATACTGAACGATTGGCAAAATGCCTTTGGCGAGATAAATGCAGTTTCCTCAAACCTCTGCCTGAGGATGGGTGCTACTGACCCTAACCGCTATTATCTATCGCAAATTTAATCATTTTTTGAAGAATGCCCATAATCAGATGCATTTTTTTTAATTTTTAATTTTAGAAGTTTCTTTCCGGGATTTAGTAAAAGTTCAGACAACTTCATTTGTTACACCCGCGAATTTAACGACTGGGTAAAATATTCAACATTCATTTGCCTCGAGTCGAAAAATCGTATTGCAAAGTTATATGAATAAAGAATAGGCGCAAAATAATGAACCAAAATGAACCGTCTTTCACAGTGCTTTCCGGTATATTAATATGCCCCGTTAGCATAATGTACAAGGTTTCGAGTAAGACGGGGAAAGTGCGGGATGGGCTTTATTACTCTTTGAGCATTACTATGGCGTCTTCAATGGTTTTCAGGCATCGACTGCGTAAAGTATCCTCGTCTTCTGTTTGGCTCATAACCCATGCTGTCATTTCATCGCGGGTTTTCTGTTCCCAACCGTCATAGTCACCTTTCCGCATGTAGCGCTTACCCCGGCGCATGGTTTCCTCTCCGGTGAGCAATATCATCCAATGCACCGGCTTATCCCTTTTTGGCCTTACAGTTTCCGCCTCTTTATTTTCACTCTGTACTGGAGTGCTTCTATCTTCAATCTGCTTTACGGGCGCGATCTGCTTTACGGCACCTTTTTCTTGTTCCTTTTTTTTCTTTATCTCCAAATCCTGAATAGGCTCCTTAGATTGAGTTGTGCTGTCAGACGCAACTTCAATATTGATATAATCGGCCTTTTGAGGAACTGCGGCAGGCTCTAAATTTGTCTTTTTGGAATTGAAATGTAAGAAATAGATAAGTGGTGCTGTAATACACACGAATATTATCAACGCAACTAACCATATTCTTCGGATCTTATCAGCCTTTTTGCCTTGACCAGAGGTTGCATCATGAAGCCTACGGCATACTTCACTCACACTCTGGGGTCGCTCGCCTGGTTCTTCAGCCAACATTGAGTCTATAAGAGACTCAAGAACTTTCGATTCTGGCAATGGTAGTTCGTGAAACAATTTGCCAAGTGAATAGATATCCGAAAGATGACTCTTTTCTTCGCTGACAGCCTCAATCTGCTCAGGAGCGGCATACTCCCTCGTACCTCCCGGCTGTTTTATAGCCGCAAACGTCGGAGAGTCTGCAAACCCGAAATCTATAATCTTTACCAAATGATGATCTGCCGTAATCATCACGTTAGAGGGCTTTATGTCCTGATGCACTATCTGATGGGCATGAAGATATTCAATACCATCGCAGAGTTGGTCGGCAATTCTGAGACTCTCCCTCTCGGAAAGGGTGTTTTTCTCAATGCATTCTTTCAGAGTTGCACCGTCTATCCATTCAAGGATGACGCAGTAGCCCAATCCGGGAATATTCTCGAATGCGTATGTGCGTACAACATGGGGATTATCCAACTGTATGCCTATCTCATATTCTTTACGGAGTATGGAGACATATACCGGATCGTCACGATATTCTTTCTTCAGCGCTTTTATAGCAAAACGTTTAAGCGATTTTATAGCTAAATATATTTCCGTGACTCCGCATGCAGATGAAAATACCTGCTGTATCACCCTATAGTCATCGTGAAAGGCAATGATGGGCGTGTGAAAGAATTCTGAGTTATCCTCCATCATGCGGTTTGTACGGATATTCGGATTCCACCCGTTTTGCCGGCCACGTAAGCCTCTGCCAACGACTCTCCTATACGCAGGATATCACGGCATACCAATGGTTCTCCGTTTATCAGGATTGAAGTGGTGAAAGTATCATGCTCTTTCAGTTTGCTATTCTCCGACTCTATGACCTCATACCTTGAATTACCCAGATATTTTATCGTGCACGTTCTGTTAGGTTCCCATTTCAACGTCAACAATGTCCCTGCAGACAAATCCTCGGATTTCACCACTCCCCTGCTTAGGAAATCGGATATATCGGATATTTGTTCGGAACTTTTATAACTGTACCAATCCTTGTAACCGCAATAGGATGCCAGAATACTGAGTACTTCGTTGCTGGGCTTAAACGAATAATTGACATATCCCCATAATCGCTTAAGCGTGGAGACACTTACCGCTCTTTTGGTTGTCTCCCGCAAGGCTATATGAAATGCATCGAAATCGGAGGGAGATCTAAGCGACCTCCCGAACTTATCTTCACATTCCTTCCTCAGATTATCAATCGTCTTCATAATATAGCATCTTCGGCAACTTCTCGCATTAACTGAGCCATTCGTTCATCGCCAGGCTCCTCCATCGACGTAAGCCGATAACTGTTCATCTGTTCCTCTGACATATCGCGATTCCTTTTACTTTAATAACACAAATTTACATATAATTTATTATTCTTACAAAACGGCATTCCACACTATTAGAATATATAACCCTGCTTTTAATCTTTGAACTAAAAAATCCCTAATCCAAAAATTCGGCTTATTTTTTGGATTAGGGAGTGTTTGAACGTAAAACGACATTAATTAGAAGTCGAAGACTTCGGTGGTCATTGTGGACAGACGCTGAAGCTCGGGAGCGAGACGGCGGAAATGGTCGGTCTTTTGGTGAGCCTCAAGATCCTCCTTTGATTCCCAGGTCTCGATTATCATATAACGGTCATCATTCGTCTTTGAATGATACAGGTCGTATGAAATACATCCTTTGTCGCGCAGTGAGAATGATACGAGTTCTATTGCTTTCTCCTTCAGAGGTTTTTTCTTATCCTCTTCCTCGACAATCATTGAAACATTAAGTCTTACCATAATTCATATATTTTAATAATTAATAATGTCGTTTAAACAAATGGAGCGTGCTCCATAAGCACGCTCCATAATATAGTTTTTATATTCAGATTATTTTACTTCCTCGAAGTCTACATCAGTGATATCTTTCTCATCGTTGTGTGGAGCATCCTGCTGAGGAGCTGCGCCTGCACCGGCAGCTGCGCCTGCATTCTGCTGAGCTGCATAGATATCCTGAGCTGCAGCCTGCATGGCATCGTTAAGTGCCTTTTCTGCTGAGTCGATATCCTCAATGAGTTGGTTTTTGTGAACCTCTTTCAGACGCTCAAGAGCAGAGTCGATAGCTGCACGCTTGTCGGTAGAAATCTTATCACCGAATTCACCGAGTTGCTTCTCAGTCTGGAAAATCAGAGAGTCAGCATGATTGAGTTTGTCGGCACGTTCCTTAGCCTTCTTATCGGCAGCCTCGTTGACTTTAGCCTCTTCACGCATACGGTTGATCTCCTCTTCGCTCAGACCGCTGGAAGCCTCGATACGGATGCTCTGCTCCTTACCGGTAGCCTTATCCTTAGCGGATACGTTCAAGATACCGTTGGCGTCAACCTCGAAAGTCACCTCAATCTGCGGCACTCCACGCGGTGCGGGAGCAATACCACCGAGATTAAACTCACCGAGGAGTTTGTCGTCAGCAGCCATAGGACGCTCACCCTGAAGAACGCGGATGGTAACCTCCGGCTGATTATCAGCAGCTGTAGAGAATGTCTCACTCTTACGAGTCGGGATAGTAGTGTTGGCATCAATAAGCTTGGTCATCACGCCGCCCATTGTCTCGATACCGATTGACAGAGGCACAACGTCAAGAAGAAGCACGTCTTTAACGTCACCACTCAATACGCCACCCTGAATAGCAGCACCGATAGCCACAACCTCATCAGGATTTACACCCTTGTTGGGTTCTTTACCGAATATCTCTTTAACCTTAGTCTGAATGGCAGGAATACGTGTCGAACCACCTACAAGAATTACTTCGTCAATCTGTGAAGAGGTAAGACCGGCATCTTCGAGAGCCTTCATACACGGAGCCTTGACAGCATCGATAAGTGATGAAGCGAGTTGCTCGAATTTAGCACGTGTAAGAGTCTTCACGAGGTGCTTCGGGCCTGAAGCAGTAGCTGTGATATAAGGAAGGTTGATTTCAGTTGAAGTAGAGCTTGAAAGTTCAATCTTAGCCTTCTCGGCAGCCTCTTTAAGACGCTGCATAGCCATCGGGTCCTGACGGAGGTCTACACCCTCATCCTTCTTGAATTCGTCAGCAAGCCAGTCGATGATAACGTGGTCGAAGTCATCACCACCGAGGTGAGTATCACCGTTGGTGGATTTTACCTCAAATACACCGTCACCGAGTTCGAGGATAGAGATATCGAATGTACCGCCACCGAGGTCGAATACGGCGATCTTCTGTTCCTTCTGCGACTTGTCAAGACCGTATGCAAGCGCTGCTGCTGTAGGCTCGTTGACAATACGTTTTACCTTAAGACCTGCAATCTCACCGGCCTCTTTGGTAGCCTGACGCTGAGAGTCATCGAAATAAGCAGGAACTGTGATGACTGCTTCTGTCACCTCCTGGCCGAGATAATCTTCGGCTGTCTTTTTCATCTTCTGCAGAATCATGGCTGAAATCTCCTGCGGAGTGTAATCACGGCCGTCAATGTCTACCTTCGGCATGTCGTTCTGACACACAACCTTATAAGGCACACGCTTGATTTCGTCCTGCACCTGATCACATTTCTCACCCATGAAACGCTTAATAGAATAAATAGTACGTGTCGGGTTTGTAATAGCCTGACGCTTTGCGGGATCACCAACTTTTCTCTCTCCTCCGTCTACGAATGCTACAACTGACGGAGTCGTGTTGCGACCTTCATTGTTAGGAATCACTACCGGATCCTTACCTTCAAGAACTGATACGCATGAATTGGTGGTACCCAAGTCTATACCAATAATTTTACCCATGATATTTTGATTTTTATATGTTAATAATTTCTATCAATCTGACTCTGGAGCCTTAGACTCTCAAGTCTGTTTTCACTATTTTAAACAAATAGTATGCTAAAAGTTTCAATCAAATATGATAAAAATATCCTAAAAAATCTTAAAATGCTACTCATTAGATATTTATCCAATATTTAATATTATTAAACGATTGATATTCCGCTTAATCTACCATGTGACATAAATGACGCATAAATGACAAAAGTGATTTTTTTTTGATTTTTTTGGTCAGATAAGTAGTGATAACAAAATTTTAATTAATTTTGTGGTCTAAAGTAGAAATCCCGAATAGATGTGGCCCTGCTACTATATATAATAAGGTATGGACGCATCTGAAAGGTAACGTAAAAAATATTGCATGAAACTGTTACAAGAAAAACTGTCGCAATACGACGCTCCCCAGAAGGCGAAAGCTGCCGGTATATATCCTTATTTCCGCCCCATCTCCAGTGAACAGAACACTGAGGTGATTATGAACGGCAAACCGGTGTTGATGTTCGGCTCCAACAGTTATATGGGCCTTACCAATCATCCGAAGGTGATAGAGGCAGCCGTAGAAGCCACACGCAAGTATGGCACAGGCATGGCCGGCTCTCCCTTCCTGAACGGCACCATCGACCTTCACAAAAATCTTGAAGCGCGTATAGCCGACTATGTAGGTAAAGAGGACGCTATGCTCTATTCCACCGGATTTGGCACCAACCTCGGCGTGGTCTCCACACTTACCGGTCGTGAAGACTATGTAATCCTTGACGAGCAAGACCACGCCTCTATCATTGAGGGTCGTCGTCTGTCTTTCTCCACCTATCTGAAATATAAGCACAACGATATGGCCTCATTAGAGGCTCAGCTTAAGAAGTGTGACCCCGACAAGGTTAAACTCATTGTCACCGATTCCGTATTCTCTATGGAGGGTGACGTGGCCAATCTGCCGGAAATCGTGCGTCTTGCCAAGCAATATAATGCTACCGTCATGGTGGATGAAGCGCACGGTATAGGCGTATTCGGTGAAGGTGGTCGTGGTGTTGTAAATCATTACGGTCTGGCCAATGACGTTGATTTGATAATGGGTACATTCTCCAAGTCGTTCGCTTCGTTGGGAGGTTTTATCGCCACCGATAAGTCAATCACAAACTTCCTGCGCCATCACTCACGTGCGTATATCTTCACAGCTTCTATCACTCCGGCAGCTACTGCAGCCGCCAACGCCGCTCTCGACATTATGCTTTCTGAGCCGGAACGACAGAAACATCTCTGGGACATCACCAACTATGCCTTGGAGAATTTCCGTGAAATGGGATGCGAGATAGGTCATACCTCTACTCCTATTATTCCGCTCTTCATCCGCGATGACTACAAGACTTTCCAGGTGACTCATGATCTGCTGGAAGAGGGCGTATTCGTCAATCCGGTAGTGTCTCCGGCTGTAGCCCCACAGGACACCCTGATACGCTATTCTCTGATGGCCACACACACTAAAGAGCAGGTGGAGCGTTCACTTGAAGCCATCCGCAAAGTATTCAAACGTCACGATATCATCAAATAATCTATATCAATTCATTTATCAATCATTGTTTCCTAAATAATTATGGTTTATAAGTTTAAACTCGTAAGCGATGAGGTGAGCAATTTCTTCCGTGAGATTGAAATTGATGCTTCATCCACATTTTTACAGCTTAGAAATGTAATTCTGGATTCAGTAGGCTATTCACGCGATGAACTTGACTCCTTCTATCTTTGTGATGATGATTGGTCTCGCAATGAGGAGATTACTCTCGAAGATATGGGCTCATCTTCCGACCAGGATATCTGGATTATGGATGAAACCCCGCTGAATGATTTGATAGAGGATGAAGGCCAGAAACTCAGCTTTGTCTTTGACTATATGACTGAGCGCAGCTTTTTCATGGAGCTGAAGGAGATTATACCGGGTCGTAGCTTGAAAGAACCCGTATGTATCACTTCCAAAGGTAAAGCTCCGGCTCAAACTGTGGATATTGATGATTTTGAGGTTAAGATCGACACTACGCTTTCCAAGGATGACGATCTTGACATTGACTTCTACGGAGCAGACCAATATAATGACGACGAACTCCCCGAAGGCTTTGATGATCTCTCTATCAACTAAGTATTAATCCTCAATAATATAATGCCATACGAGAAGGTAATATCCGTATGGCATTTTTTTTAGAGACAATGGAATTTAAATTAGAAGCCACAGCACCTGACTCTAAGGCGAGAGCCGGACTCATCACTACAGCACATGGCCCTGTTGAGACTCCCATCTTTATGCCGGTGGGTACGGTTGGCAGCGTCAAGGCTGTCCATTTCCATGAACTGCGTGATGATATAAAGGCTCAGATAATACTTGGCAATACATATCACCTATACTTGCGTCCGGGACTCGAAATCCTGCATGCCGCCGGCGGACTGCATAAGTTTAACGGTTGGGAACGACCGATCCTTACCGACTCGGGTGGCTTCCAGGTGTTCAGTCTTTCGGCCAACAGAAAATTGAAAGAGGAGGGTGCATGGTTTCGCAGTCATATCGATGGCTCCAAGCATCTTTTCACTCCGGAAAACGTTGTGGACACACAGCGTATTATCGGTGCCGACATAATGATGGCTCTTGATGAGTGTCCCCCCGGCACGTCTGACTATGCGTACGCAAAAAAATCGCTTGACCTTACCCTCAGATGGCTGCATCGGGGATGGAAAAGATATAAGGAGACAGAGGGACTCTATGGCTATTCACAGGCTTACTTCCCGATAGTACAGGGGTGTGTATATCCCGAGCTGCGGAGAGCATCGGCGGAGGCGGTAGCCGAACTGGGCGCTGACGGCAATGCCATAGGTGGCCTGGCCGTAGGCGAACCGACGGATAAAATGTATGAGATGATAGAGGTAGTAAATGAAATTTTGCCGGAAGACAAGCCTCGTTATCTGATGGGAGTGGGCACGCCTGCCAATATCCTCGAGGCGATAGACCGAGGTGTAGATATGATGGACTGTGTGATGCCGACACGCAACGGACGCAACGGAATGCTCTTTACCCGCAATGGGGTGATGAATATGCGCAACAGAAAATGGGCCGATGATTTCTCTCCATTGGATGAGGGAGGGCCGTCGTATGTGGATGATGCCTATAGCAAAGCCTACGTCAGACATCTTTTCATCAGCAATGAGATTTTAGCCATGCAGATAGCCTCCATTCACAATCTGGCCTTCTATCTCTGGCTTGTTGGAGAAGCCCGCAAGCATATCATAGCAGGAGACTTCGCCACATGGAAGAAAGAGATGGTGGAGAGGGTAACTCGACGGATGTGATTATGTCGGAGGTCAGAGTTATGAGTTATGAGTTATGAGGTGCAGGGAGTAAGTAATTAGAAATTGGGAATTAGGTTGAGGTAATTGGGTATCTACATTGAAGAGAAAAATTATAAATATATCTGCCCGGATGCTTTCGCCTTTCTTTATTCATGGAAGAAAGACAAAGGGCTCGCGTGTCAAAATATGGCTCGGCAAACTTAAACCGACCATTTTGGATTGGTATATATTGAAAAATTTTCTCGGCACCTATTTTTTAGCTACGATACTCTTTCTGGCGGTAATCGCCATGTTTGACGTCACTGAAAAACTTGACGCCTTTCTCACTGCTCCGATAAAGGAGACTCTTTTCGACTATTTCGCTTCCTTTCTCCCCTATTTTGCTAATCAGCTCTCCCCTCTCTTCGTCTTCATATCCGTCATCTTCTTCACAACCAAGCTTGCCGGCAATTCGGAAATTATAGCCATGCTCTCAAGCGGTGTGAGTTATAAGAGATTATTGCGCCCTTATATGGCCGGAGCCGCTGTAATCGCAGCGCTTACTTTCGCTTTGAGCAACTATCTGATACCTCCCACCAATCAGGCACGTATAGATTATACAAATAAGTATGTCAAGAATAAGGCCGTGACTTCGGGGTCGAATATACAGCTGATGGCAGCTCCGGGCGACGTGGTGCATATATCCCGCTTTGAGAATACCAACAAGACTGCTTACCGCTTCTCGATGGACCACTTAAAAGGGCAGACCATCAGTTCGCGTCTTACGGCACGCACTGCGGAATATGATACTACAAAGATGTATCATTGGCGCCTTCGCGACTATCTGATTCGCGATTTTGACGGCATGAATGAGAAGGTGACCCGCGGCTCCACGCTTGATACCGTCATACCTATAGAACCTAAGGATTTCCTTATTTCTGTAAATGACCAGGAGACACTGACCACACCCCAGCTTTCGGAATACATCGAAAAGCAACGTATGCGAGGAGTGGCCAATATAAAGGCATTTGAGATAGAGCGTGAACGACGTTATGCAGCAACGGCGGCTGCCTTCATCCTTACTCTCATAGGTATGTCGCTCAGTTCGAAGAAAGTAAAGGGAGGAATGGGACTCAACATAGGTATAGGTCTGGGACTCTCATTCAGCTATATCCTCTTCTCCACCGTCACCTCATCATTTGCAATCAACGGCATGACCACTCCCTTTATCGCTATGGAGATACCAAATGCAGTCTATCTGATAATCGGTATATTCCTTTTCAAGAGAGTATCAAGATAGACTAAGTGGCATCAAGATAGTCTGAGATGCATCAGGATAAAATAATATGCATCAAGATAAAAAAACTATCGGCTCAATGACGCCAAGCGACACCAGTTCCTCATATCCCTGACGAAAGAAATATCTGCCGAAATCCTTTTCGCGCACCACTTTATCTCCTGTCACTACAATATCAATATCTATCGGCACCCGATTTTCCTTTCGAGCTTCTTCGTTTCTTCCGGCTCCGGCCTCATAGGCTTTCAACATTTCATTAAGCCTTCCGGCATCATAACCCTCCTCCATCTCCACAACGGCTACTGCATTAAGATAGTGTTTGCTCTCTATCCCCGCATCTCTTCCTATCGGTGCCGTGACATAGGGCGTGGACACATAACACATTTCTGCTGCTCCGGAAAGCCACGCCACGGCATCACGGAGCCGCTCCTCGCGGGGCGCCTGATTAGTACCTATTGATAGGATATATCGCATCTCGCTTTATTTCACTTTCTTGGCCTGTGTGCCAGCCTCGGATGAGGAGCGCTTAAGGGTGATTGCCGTAATCTCAGGCACCGCGCCACCGATACGGAAGGGCATGCCCACTTCTCCGGCGCCGATATTGACATAAATATATACCGGCTTGCCATGATTGTTATCACGGGTATACAATCCACCCCACTCCTCATACTTAAAGCGAGCCGGACTCCATTTCCAATTACCGAAGCCGAATACCATCTGCATGGCGTGAGTATGACCGGACAAGGTCAGATCGATATCCGAAATCTTCGACACTTCGCGGCGCCAATGCTCCGGATTATGTGTCATTAATATCTTGAAGCGCCTATCGTTGAGATTATATATGCTGTCCTTACTGATAGGATAAGCATCAGTCAGATGACCATACTGATGAAAGGGGGGCTCTCCCCAATTTTCCACGCCTAAGAGTTTGATAGTGTCGCCAGCCACCACTATATCCGCTCTTTCATTGTTAAGCAGTCGCCAACCGATCTGACGTTGCCATTCCTTAAGAAGTTGCAGATTATCCTCCTTTGCTTGACGGTCAGGCCAATCAATATAATCTCCGTAATCATGGTTGCCCAACACGCTATATACACCATAAGGTGCTTTGAGACGGGCCAATGTGGATAGAAAAGGCGAAAGTTCGGTAGTCTCGCGATTTACTATATCGCCGGTAAATAAAATAATATCGGGATGCAAGGAGTTGATACTGTCTACCATCCTGTTGATAAAACGAGTGTCTTCTCCCCACGTGCCCACATGAAGGTCGGAAATCTGGACAATTCTGAAACCGTCAAAAGCCTCCGGCACTCTCTCCGAAGCGAAGGTAACATCCACAATCTGAAGGTGATGGCGTGTCACTAAAGCTCCCCACCATAAGGAAAAGAAGGTGATTAAAGCCAGCGGCAGACCCACCCACTTAGCGGCAGACCAATGTTTATGCTTGAAAATCAACGGCATCCATCCGACAAGTGAGCATATTACATAGACACATTTCGCTGCATATATGGTGATATAGGTATAGAGAGCCCACATGATGCCGGATATATTGCTACCGCTACTCCGGTAGGGCAGACATACCACTGTAACAATCAATGCCCAGCATAGCAAGGAAAATACAGCATAGACTCTACGCCATAAAGGCTTTCCCGGAGTGGCGTAGCGTATGTCAAAATAGATATACGCATCTATTATTACCGAGAAAAGACCCACCACCAAAGCCATCATTAAGGGTATTCTCATCTTTCTTACTCTTTATAAGATCTTTACCTTGATATCGTGTTTTTCTTTCTCTTTATAAGTAACAGGCTTTATATCACTTAGAATGGCTATCATTCCATTCCTCCCAATATGGCGCGCAACTTATTTTTCAACGGATTGGCATACATAGTAAGCATCATCTCCATCATAAATCCTCTCTCTTCATTAGTAATGTCTTTCAGATCCACCTTATCAAGTTGGGAGTTAAAATAGTCTTCCACCTCCTGCTTACGTTCGGGAGTATATTGATGCTGAAACCGTGTGCTGCCGTGCAACATATCGTAAGCTATGTAATTGATATCAAATATCTCATAGCTGCGATGAATAGCCTGGTCAACAAGTCTTGCTACATATTTGGCGGCCGTATTGGGATCTTTAAATTCACCCAACTGGTCAAGACGTGTATTAATTCTCGGGGTAAGCTGGAAATGCACCTTCCCTTTAAATCTCAGCAGTCCGGTCTCCATCGAATAGAGATCATCGCGCTTCGACTTTTTAAAATCAGGATCTCTGCGCTTCATCAAAAATTCTCGCACCTTCAGATAGTCGTTGGGGTCATACTCATAACTGATGGCTACAGGCATAAGATTTATCTCCTTCAGACGCTCGAAAAAAGAACCGACTCCGGCCATTGCAAGCATCTTTATAAGAGACTCCTGAGTATGATCGCTTGAATCCTTTGCACGCCCTTCTCGCTGAGCTATCCAGACGGATTCGTGCTTCTCAAGTATGGTATAATGAATATAAGCACTCAGTTTTTTTGCAGCCATCAGTCCCTCGCGCAGACCTGTGTTACGTTTCACTATAAAGCTTTTGTTGAGCCTTACCAAATCCGTAATCCAGGGATATATAAGCAGATTATCTCCGATGGCTACCTCCGACGTCGGTACGCCTCTTCTCAGAAATGTGAGGTTAAGAAAAGAGGCATCGAGCACTATGTCCCTATGATTGGTAATGTAGGTATAGCTCATCGAGGGATTGAGATATTTCACACCTCCGAGAGAAATGCCGGATGTCGTGGTTTTGGCCAGCATCTCAAGAAACGGGAACATCACCTGATGCTGAAAATCATACTTATTGTCAATCTTCAGCAAATCTTCCATGAGCGAAGGGATATCCTCTTCGGGCATGGCATATTTCAACACATGTTTGAAGCCGGGCTCTTTTATAAGATTGAGCATCGTCTCGTGAAAGACATCGTCATCGTATGGTGAAATATCTGAAAAGTCGTATTCCTGTGTATTCATATTCTCTATTCTTTACTTTTACAATATCCTCTCCATTTATCAAGGAGATTGGTCATATCCTCCGGCAATTCCGCATCGAAAAACATGTCTTCGCCCGTCACCGGATGCTTGAACCCCAACGTCTTGGCATGCAACGCTTGCCGGGGACATATAGCAAAACAATTGTCTATAAACTGCTTGTATTTAGCAAACGTCGTACCTTTGAGGATTTTGTCGCCGCCATATCGGGCATCATTGAAGAGCGGATGGCCCTTGCTGAGCATGTGTACTCTTATCTGGTGAGTGCGACCTGTCTCAAGAACGCATTTCACCAACGACACATAACCGAAATCCTCTAATACTTCATAATGTGTCACAGCATGCTTGCCGATAGCGGGGTCATCAAACACCATCATCTGCAATTTATTGCGCGGATTGCGTGCTATATTCCCCACAATCGTTCCTTTCTTCTCATCGAATACTCCCCATACCAACGCACGATATTCCCGCTTGGTAGTCTTATTGAAAAACTGCTGCCCGAGATGCGTTTTGGCTTCGGGTGTCTTTGCCACTACGAGCAAACCGGAAGTATCTTTATCTATACGATGCACGAGACCCAGGCGTGGATCGGACACATCATAATTCGGATTGTCCCTGAAATGCCATGCAAGCGCATTCACCAAAGTCCCGGAATAATTGCCGTGACCGGGGTGCACCACAAGCCCGGCCGGCTTATTTACCACAAGCAAGGCGTCATCCTCATATACGATGTCAAGGGGAATATCCTGAGGTATAATCTCAAACTCGTAGCGGGGTCTGTCCATGACAATGCTTACCACGTCATCTGCCTTTACACGGTAATTTGACTTTACCGGCTTACCATTGACAATGATACACCCTGCTTCGGCTGCTTGCTGGATTCTATTGCGCGAGGTCTTCTCCATGCGCGATACAAGAAATTTATCCACACGCAATAGTTTCTGACCCTTATCAGCTACAAATCTGAAGTGCTCATAAAGTTCCCGGCCGTCGTCCATCACATAATCCGGACCACGGTCTTCCGACGTCTCTTCACTCAATCCTTCAGCAATGATGACGTCGTCTACGGGACATATCTCAGATTCCTCACTGTTTGCAGTCATATTATTCTAAGTCAAGCCTGATAACACTATTTGATATTATTAAGGAGAGATAATATATAAGAAAACAAGTAAAAAGGATTAAAAGAAAGAGAGTATATCTTAATAATTGTTAAAAGAATTCAAGACTCTCTTCGTTTGAACCGTTGCTTTCTTCTGATTTTGCCGGAGAGGACGTTTGTCTTTCTGATGTTTCTTCTCCACTCGACGGGCCATATTCGTTAGCATCACCGTTATATATTTCGTCGATTCTGCTCTGTATATATTCCTCAGCCTGGAGAGAGTCGCGAAGATCTGTGAGACGGCCATCATATACCTCCACCACAATTGCGGCGTTGACGGGAACCTTCTGCATCTTTTTCACAGTCTTGCCGTTTGCCAAAATTTTTACGATACAGTCATTATCTCCCAGCACTCTCACCACCTTAATGTTTTTAAATCCCAACTCCTCTAATTTGGCAATTCCTGAACGGAAAGAAAAACTCTTTAACGCATCCTCCATAGGATGATTGTCGTCATCAATCACCACCTCTTTAGGATGAACTGCATTTATATAAAGAAATATCTTTCTGCCCGGTTTGACAATGCTATTGGCCTTAGGATACTGCTCTATCACAAACCCCGGCTTGATGTCATCCTTATAAAGTGAGTCGCGGATATCTACCTTAAAGCCCTTCTCATGAAGGATATTGATAGCCTCCGTATAACTCATGTTCTCTACACCCGGCACGATATCGCTCTGTCCGTGTTTGGTAAATATGGCGATTGAGAAATAGACTATCATCAATCCTATAATTGCCACGGCAATGATTATGCCGAGATTGATCAAAACCGGATGCTTGGCTGAAAAGTCTGATATTTTTGGGTTCATATCTATGTTCTTAGTTATAGTGGTGCGCTGACTATGGCAAGAAAGTCACGTCAGTCTGTTGACACGTCAATACGTATCAAACTCAAAGTTACAAAAAAAACTTCATATACAGCCATGATTGGGATAGAATTAAGACGTTTCGCATGCGTTTCTTGTATGTTTCTTATGCGCATAAGTAAATTTATACAACAATCAAAAAAATAAAGAAAATATCAGGAAATTTATTTTGTAGATTTAAGAATATTTCGTAATTTTGCACCCTCAAAGTGCTTTGAACGAAATGAGGAAACTCCTTATATATATATTTCCGCTGATATCGCTGCTGGCAGGTGGTTGCACTGAATACTCCAAGGTGCTCAAAAGTCGCGACGTAGATTATAAATTCGACTACGCTAAAAGAGCTTATAATCAAAAGAAATACGTACAGGTATCCACTATCCTTACTGACCTCGTCGTTCCATTGAGGGGTACATCCAAAGGAGAAGAGGCTCTCTTCCTTTTGGCCATGTCATATTATGAGAATAAGGATTACCTCAACTCCGGAGTCTATTTCAAAAACTATTACACCCGGTATCCCAAAGGTAAATATGCTGAACTCTCAAGGTTTTACAGCGGATATGGATACTATCTTGACTCGCCCGACCCTCAGCTTGACCAGACTAATACAGTAAAAGCCATTCAGGAATTGCAGGGATTTCTTGATTATTTCCCCAGAAGCGATAAAGTGACCGTAGCGCAAAATGCCATCTTCGAGATGCAAGATAAGCTTACCCTCAAGGAATTGCAGAATGCCCAGCTTTATTACAATCTCGGCAATTTCCTCGGCAATAACTATGAGGCGGCTATTATCACTGCCCAGAATGCACTCAAAAACTATCCCTACTCAAAATACAGAGAGGACTTCGAATTGCTTATACTTAAATCCAAATATCAAGAAGCCAAACAAAGTATTGACGAAAAAAGACAAGACAGGTATCGTGACGTTATCGACGAATATTTCTCATTCGAAAATAACTTCCCCGACTCCAAAAATCTTAAGGAAGCAAAAAACATCTACAATCTCGCCAAGCGACATGTGAAGGATTGAGATGTCACTATCATAAAAATTCATTTATATTCTTATATAAAAGACTATCCAAACGACTATGGATTATAAGAAAACAAAAGCCCCTCTGACAACTGTCACTCGTGACATGATTGCCATGGCTGAACAGACCGGAAATGTCTATGAGACCGTTTGCATCATAGGCAAAAGAGCCAATCAAATCAGTGTTGATATCAAGAAGGAACTGGAGAAGAAACTTCAGGAGTTTGCTTCATCTGACAATCACGAAGAGGTGTCAGAAAACAGAGAGCAAATCGAAATCTCCAAATATTATGAGAAGTTGCCTAAACCAACACTGTTAGCCACTCAGGAGTATATAGACCATAAACTCTACTTCTCCAATCCTTTAAAAGAGAAAGATCATCTCAATGATTAAGGCTCGTCTCAATTAAGAGATAAATGCGGATGTCATTTTCCGGACATCCGCATTTTTTATATTTTCACGCCTAAAATCCATATTCCCCTAAAATCCATATTTATAAGTCCCTCCCCATCCTTTCTTTATTTATCAGATGAGATTCAATATTCTAACCACAACGATATGCCTAATATCTACATATTCAATCCCGACACGGATTATGCCCTCGCTAAAGGCACGGCATATTATACTCCACCAAAGAGCATCCTGCGGCTTACCCGCGATATGGCTCTCTTTCCAAACCGGTTTGCAGACTGTGGGGATATCGTGATTCCATATTCGGATATCTCCAACTTTATGTCTTATATACAGAATACGGAAAATATAAGAGATTATCGGATATGTCCCTGGGGATGGAACGCCGTAATTCGTAGAGAGTTAATAGAAGCGGGTGTCCCTGATGATATGCTACCGTCTGAGGAGGATATAGACCGACTGCGAAACTTTTCACATCGCAGCACATCAATAAAGGCCAATCTCATCCTTAATGACTTTCTTCGAAATATTGGATTTGAATCTCCTAACCTCTCCCCTATTCCTTTGGAATTTACTAATGAGGATGCTCTTTTGCAATGTCTGAAAGAAGACGATGCTGATGCGTTTCTGAAAGCACCCTGGAGCAGTAGCGGACGGGGAATACTTTTCACCGGTGATTGTACCGAGGAGCAAATCCGCCAATGGAGTCACGGCATTATTCGCAGACAAGGGTCTTTGATGTATGAAGTTGCTGCTGATAAGGCTATCGACTTTGCCACGGAATGGATTATACGCAAAGGCACACCAATTTTTCTTGGACTATCTCTATTCGAGACCTCGGGGAGAGGGAAATATCATGGCAATGCACTTCTTTCACAGGCCGAGATAGAAGAATCAATCGCACGGCACGCTCCCCATTTCAACTATCGTTGGATAAAAGCTCAGCACGAGATGCTCATTCAGCTTGTCTCAGACCGCTACGACGGACCATTGGGCATAGATATGCTTGTCACAAAGCAGGGTAATATCAGAGGATGTATAGAGATAAATTTCCGTATGACCATGGGGCACGCAGCGCTCCTCATCTGGGAGCGCAACTTAAAAATGTGATTTTGTAAAATTTGCGTTTTCTTTTCTATGTATTTATAAAAGGAGCGTGCGAAATGGTCATAATACTCATTTCGCACGCTCTATAATATATCATCTTAAATATGTCATCTTAGCTACCTACATCGTAGTAGAGAGGGGTAGCGAGACGTTAAGAGGATATCATGCGTTAGGATCGGGAGTCACAGCCGTAGTGGGCAACGCCGTAGTCTGTGTCAAGGCAGGAGACTCATAGCGGAATTTTGCTTCCCAACCGAGTGCTGACGCGCCTAAGACAGCGGCATCGCTCTCTTTGAGTTCTGATAGGATAATCTTTGTCTTGCCACGGAATGTCGGGAAAAGACTCTTCTCAAATTCCTCCTTAAGCGGCTTCAGGAGCAACTCACCTGACTTGGCCAATCCTCCGAAGAGAATTATAGCCTGAGGACTTGAGAAGGCTACCATATCAGCAAAGGCCTCGCCTAAAATCTTACCGGTATATTCGAAAATCTCCTTGGCGAGTTTGTCACCGGCTATCGCTGCATCATATACATCCTTTGAGGTGATATCTTCGATATTGATATTGCGCAGGGAGGAGGGCTCGGAGCGAACTTCCAGGAATTCTCGAGCAGTGCGGGCTACGCCTGTGGCAGAACAATAAGCTTCAAGACAACCTGTGCGACCACAACCGCAAATACGGCCGTTATTTCGCTTTACTATGACGTGACCCAATTCTCCGGCAAAACCGTCATGACCGTATACCAATTGACCGTTGACTACGATACCACTGCCTACACCGGTGCCGAGAGTTATCATAATGAAATCCTTCATGCCACGAGCTGCTCCATAAGTCATTTCACCTAAGGCAGCTGCATTGGCATCGTTGGTTACCGCTACCGGCACACCGTTGAAGGCCTTGCTCACCAACTCTGCAAGGGGAAGATTGTCACCCCAGGGAAGGTTCGGCGGATTCTGTATCTCACCGGTATAATAGTTGCCGTTAGGCGCACCGATACCGATACCCTGTATTTCATTGACAGCATCATTAGCTTTCAAAAGACGCATCACCTCTGTATGAAGTTCCTCAATGTAATCTTCAAATTTTGCATGTTTGCGAGTCTTGATAGAATCGCTGGCCACTACATGGCCACGGGCATCCACGATGCCGAATACAGTGTTGGTGCCACCTATATCGACACCCAATACATACGGTTTGCTCATGATATGAATTTTAAGAATAATTTGTCTACCTTTACTCGTCTGAATACCTCATCTATATCAGATTGCTGTATATACGAGATGAATTAATATCACAAAGATAATTAATTATTATTTCTTTTGGATGATTTATACAGTTTTTTTAAGGTCTTCCCCCTAAAAAACGTTGCCCGGCCGTCTCTTAGACCCCACTCCATAAAGAATGCAACTCAGAAATTTTTCAATTCTTGATACAATCTGTGCACCGGCAGTCCCATCACGTTATAGAAACTACCATCTATTCCCTCTACGGCCACGCCTCCTATCCATTCCTGGATACCATACGCTCCCGCCTTATCCAAAGGACTGAAACTATGGACATAATACCTGGCTTCCTCATCACTGATAAGTGCAAACGAGACATCGGTACATGTGGTGAACGAGGTGCGCTGCTTATGTGTGGCCAATGTCACTCCGGTCACTACCTGATGCTTCTTACCACTCAAGAATTTCAACATCCTGACAGCATCATCCTCATCCTGAGGTTTACCCATTATGACCCCATCACATATCACCAGCGTATCGGCAGTGATAACCAATTCATTCTGCTTAAACCGTTCAAGATAGGCGTCCGCCTTTAGTATGGATAAGAATAACGGCACCTCTTCAGGAGGCATATCTGCCGGGTATTCCTCCTTTATACCATTAATAACCACCGACTCAAACGGCACGCGAATCATCTGCAACAGTTCGCGGCGACGCGGCGACTTACTTCCCAGTATTATTCTATACTTTTCAAGATTTCTCAGCATATTCTTCTAAATCTCTTTTAATTATCAAAACCCCGTCACTCTTCGGCTTATTTATCCTCAAAAAGGGGCCACAATTTTTGCGCTCTCATCACCTGCTCTATCAAGTCTCTTGCACATCCGTATCCACCCGTGTGCTTGGAAATAAAAGCGGCCGTCTGAAGCACTTCTGAAGCGGCATCGTAAGGTGCACATGCCAAGCCTACACTTCTCATGCACATAAGATCCGGGATATCATCGCCCATATAGGCTATTTCATCGTGCGACAGACCTTTGCTCTCTATCCATTCATCAAGCACCGGCTTCTTGGTCTTCACTCCTATAAACACATCATTTACTCCGAGAATGGCAAACCGTTTTATCACTATCTCCGACGTGCCTCCTGTAATGACGGCTATCGGAAAACCGGCCTTTACCGCCTTGCGTATGGCATACCCGTCGCGGATATTGGTCATGCGCTGAGGTATACCATCCGCGTCTATCGGCACTGTAGCCGGAGAGAGAACTCCATCGATATCAAAGACAAAGGCTTTGATACGCGTAAGATCATAATCTATTTTTGACATATTTTTTCATTATTGAGTCTGAAAGAAGACGGTAAATCGACTCCATCTCCGGACGTTGTGACAGTTCACTCAGATGGGAGGCCAGGATTTCCGCATCACCTCGCGAGGCCGGACCGGTCTGTACATCCGCCGGCGACGAGACAGTAATTTTCTTCACTGTATTCTTAATAAGAGGCAGAAGCAATTCAAAATCCAAATCTACTGACTTTAGATATTCGTCTGACAAAGCCCAAAGGTGATTTACAAAATTACAGGCAAAGACAGCAGCTATGTGCAAATGCCGGCGCGTGGTAGAGTCGGCTCTATTTACTCTCTCTGAAACGGATGATGCAAGAGCATAGACCTCTCTGTACACATCCTCATCTGAAGCCTCGATTAAAAACGGTATCTCTGCATAATCCATTTCCTTCTCCTTACTAAAAGACTGCAACGGATAAAGCACACCGTATTTCTGTATACCCGCATCGGCCAATACAGATATACCCTGACTGCCGGACGTATGCAAGACAATGCCCGGATATTCTTTTAGCATGTTAGCTATTCTGCTTATGGCATCATCCTTAACACATATCACTATAATATTTCCGCCGGCATTAGATGAGGATTTACATAGCGACTCTGCAGTTTCGACATTAAAATCTCTTCCGGATAATAAATCTACTGTATATCCGGCAGCTGTAAATGCCTTGTGCAAATGAGAGCCGACATTGCCTCCACCTATAATACTGATTTTTCCTTTCAAGTTGTCCGCTTCTTGATTCGCCATACACAAAGTTACAATTTTTCCTTTAAATATCCATCCTTTATGCTTTTCAGACGTTTAAATTATTAGATAAACGATATTTAATATTCTGTTATCAAGAATCAGTTATCAAGATAAATTCTGATATTATGGAAATAAAAGCACATTTCGATCATTTTAACATCAACGTTATGGACCTTGACAACTCCATAAAGTTTTATAAGGATAGTTTAGGTCTTGCCGTTGTAGGTGAGAAAAGAGCAGCCGACGGGAGTTTTATCCTAAAGTATCTTTCCTCTCCGGGTAATGATTTCAGGCTTGAACTCACTTGGCTCAGAGACCATAAAGGCCCATACGAACTTGGAGAGAACGAGAGTCACCTTGCCCTGCGTGTAGCCGGAGATTACGATAAAATTCACGAATTTCATAAAAAGCAGGGTGTGATATGCTTTGAAAATCCGGACATGGGTATATATTTCATTCATGATCCGGACGATTACTGGATAGAAATACTACCACTCAAAAATGAATAGACTGACCGAGGTATGATGCGGTATAAATGTTGAGAAGATATCATTTACGTTTCAACCATCCGGGCTTCTTATATGTTAATATTACAGATGATAGAATTACTAATGATATAAACTTTCCACAGTAAACTCTTAATCCTAAAACTATGAATTTTAATAATTTCACAATTAAGTCGCAAGAAATAGTACAGAAGGCTATTGAGCTGACCCGTCAATCGGGACAGCAACAGATAGAGCCGGTACAGATTCTTAAGGCTATTATCTCGGAAAGCGAGACTATTATAAACTTTATATGCCAGAAGCTTGGCGCAAGCCTTCCCACCATCGTAAGGAGTGTTGACCAGGAGATTGCATCTCTTCCTAAGGTGAGTGGAGGCGACGTAATGCTGAGCCGCGAAAGCAACGATGCCCTCCAGAAAGCCATCGACTATTCAAAATCCGTAGGTGATGAATATGTATCAGTTGAGGCTATGCTGATGGGTATTCTTCGCACAAAGTGTAAGGCTTCGCAAATCCTCAAAGATGCCGGATTTACAGAAAAGGGGCTTGAGGCGGCAATCAGCGAACTTCGCAAAGGAAATAAAGTGACCTCTCAAAGTTCTGAGGAGTCATATCAGGCCCTGAGCAAATATGCCATTAATCTTAATGACCGCGCACGTAGCGGCAAACTTGACCCGGTAATCGGCCGAGATGAGGAGATACGTCGCGTGCTCCAGATTCTCTCTCGACGCACAAAGAATAATCCTATGCTGGTTGGCGAACCGGGCACCGGTAAGACTGCTATTGCCGAGGGATTGGCTCATCGTATCGTGAGAGGTGACGTGCCGGAAAATCTTAAATCAAAGCAAATCTATTCCCTCGACATGGGTGCTTTGGTGGCAGGTGCAAAATATAAAGGTGAATTTGAGGAACGACTCAAAGCTATCGTTAATGAGGTTACCCAAAGCGACGGTGAGATAATCCTCTTCATTGATGAGATACACACTCTCGTCGGTGCCGGTAAGGGTGAGGGCGCAATGGATGCCGCCAATATCCTTAAGCCTGCTCTTGCTCGCGGCGAACTGCGCTCAATAGGTGCCACTACTCTCGACGAGTATCAGAAATATTTTGAAAAAGATAAGGCTCTTGAACGTCGTTTCCAGAAGGTAATGGTAGACGAGCCGGACGAGATGGCTGCTATCTCCATCCTTCGTGGCCTTAAGGAAAGATACGAAAACCACCATAAGGTGCGTATCATGGACGAAGCTATCATTGCTGCTGTCCAGCTCAGTGTGAGATATATTACCGACCGTTTCCTCCCGGATAAGGCAATTGACCTTATTGATGAGGCAGCCTCTAAATTACGTCTTGAGATGGACTCCATGCCTCAGGCACTTGACGAGGCTTCACGCAAGATTAAGCAGCTTGAGATAGAACGTGAGGCTATCAAGCGTGAGGGTAACGAATATAAGGTAAAAGAGATTGATGAGGATCTCGCCAATCTCCGTGACACTGAAAAGTCGCTCAAGGCAAAATGGCAAGCTGAGAAGAATGAAATCAATAAGATCCAGCAGAATAAGATTGATATCGAACAACTTAAGGTAGAAGCCGACCGTGCAGAGCGCGAAGGTGACTATGCTAAGGTGGCAGAAATCCGATACAGCCGTATCAAGCAGAAGGAGGATGAAAACAAGGAAATCCAGGAACGTCTCCGCCAACTCCAAGGCGAAGGTGCCATGATCAAGGAGGAAGTTGACGCTGAGGATATCGCTGAAGTTGTATCTCGATGGACAGGTATTCCTGTCAAGAAGATGGCTCAAAGCGAGAAGGAGAAATTGCTCCACCTTGAAGAAGAGCTCCACAGACGTGTCGTTGGTCAGGAGGACGCCATCCGCGCTGTCTCCGACGCTGTGAGACGTTCTCGCGCCGGACTCAACGACCCGCGTCGTCCTATCGGTTCATTCATTTTCCTCGGTACTACCGGTGTAGGTAAGACCGAACTTGCAAAGGCTTTGGCTGAATATCTATTTGACGATGAGGATATGATGACTCGTATTGACATGTCGGAATATATGGAGAAACACTCCGTCAGCCGTCTTGTCGGAGCGCCTCCGGGATACGTAGGTTACGATGAGGGCGGCCAGCTGACTGAGGCTGTAAGACGCAAACCATATAGCGTTGTCCTCTTTGATGAGATCGAGAAGGCTAATCCCGACGTGTTTAACATTCTCCTGCAGGTGCTTGACGATGGCCGACTCACCGATAATAAGGGTCGCTTCATCAACTTTAAGAATACCATCATCATCATGACCTCCAATATGGGTTCGGATATTATCCGCGAAAACTTCAAGGGATTTGCCGAGAAGAAGGAGGATGAGAAGATCGAGGTAATCGAAAACACCAAACAGGATGTGATGGACCGTCTAAAACAGATTATCCGTCCGGAGTTCCTCAACCGTATTGATGAGACTGTGATGTTCACACCTCTCGACAAGAAGGAGATACAGGAAATCGTCGATATTCAAGTGAAGAGTGTTCAGAAGATGCTTGCCTCCAATGGTGTCACTCTTACTGTCACCAAGCCGGCTCTTGAGCTGCTCGCAGAGGACGGTTACGATCCGGAATTCGGAGCACGACCCGTCAAGAGAACTATTCAGAGAATGGTGCTCAACCAGCTCTCGAAGGATATTCTGGCTCAAAAGGTGGATAACAATCATCCTATTACAATCGACCGCGACGGAGACAACCTCGTCTTCCGCAACGACTGAAGACATATCAATAACTACTCATAATGAAGATGGACTGTGCTTGCGGCGCAGTCCATCTTTTTTATCACTTCTCAAATAAACGATAATGGAGATCCTTATCGGGCAAGTGAGATATTGATACTTATACCGTAATTGGAGTTGGAGGTAGGATAGGAAGTATTGCTCACTAACGGTGTATTAATCTGATGGTCGAAGAAGGCGTTGAGCGTAATGCGACGGCTCAGGATATAGCTGGCCATTAGATTAATTGCCATTGTGCGCGTGCCATTGGTAGCCTGTGTGAAGGCTGTCTCAATTCTGCGTATCAAGCTCGAGTTGTTGGCAAACGAGAAGTCAAGATTTACAGAGAGGTCATTGCTGACGCCTCCTTGTCTGCTTCCTATCTTTATGATTTTATTGAAGTTGGCTATCTTATAGCCTGCCCCTATGGTGAATTGCTTGCTGGTAGTCTCCACTACCTGTCCGGCAGATGAGTTTAGATTCAGCGTTCGAGAATCGCGATACTCACAGTTGAGCGTCAAGTCATTGGTAAAGGTCATGTTGACGCCGATAAGCGGTGCAAACTTCTCGGTAATGGCTACAGAGGCTATATCGTATGGTGAAGACGGTATAGGCTGTTGGGTTTGCTCATCCATAGTGAAGCCATAGTCGCCACCGATACCTTCCCAATTCATATATCCGTTGTAGGAGCCAATGGAATATGTGCACTGATAGGCATGATTGACTGTGAAACTCTTGAATACCTTCTTCATGTTGCCCATCTGCACAAATCCGTCGTATGACACCTTCCAGTTGGGAAGCATCGAAGAGAGACCCGGGAATAGATTGAGAGTTGTCTTATTGACGTTCTGACCTGAGTAAGCGGCGATAAAGGCCGGTATCAGCACGTCACTGCTTGTGCGGCTGACACTTCCAACCTCCGGATTATATGCAGTGCCTCCCAGAGGATTACCTTCCATAAAGCCTGTGGAGGGATATTCCTTACCTTGATACATCGCTTCATATCTCTGGGCGATAATGGGTATGTAGGAAAGGAAGCGGTCGAAGGCTGCTGAAGCGTACCCGTCTTCTGCTTTTGAGCTTCTCAAGGCTGTGGCAATTGCCACGTGTGTACGGGTAAACGAGCCGGTGCGGGATGTGGGCATGCCTTCATACATAAATTGTATCTGGCGCGTACGGCTGTCTGTATGATTGGAAGTAAGTGTAATCTTAAGACCGCGTATCGGCTCGAGACTAAGTTCGAAGTTAAACTCCTTGCTCTGATTCCATATCGCCGGAGAAATCTGATCGCTCGTGGTCAGCAACCAATTGCGGTCCAAAGCCTTTTGCACGTATCCTTCATCATAGAAACCGAAGGCGAAATCCAGACCCGGAGCCATCGGACCATAAGCGGTGCTCTGGCCGAAGATATCCCCTACGTTAGGATTGAACAGAGGAAGATTCAGGCTGTGTGAGGAGCGGAAGCGGAATGAGGCACTGCGTGGCATCATCAGGAATCGCAAAGCATACGCAGCGATATCCTTGGCTACAGTAGGCTTCGACTCTTTTTTGTCTTCCATTACAGTAACCTTTATATTCGTCTTGCCCTTCGACAATATCTCTATCTTGTTGTCATCTATGATCTTTGTGTCAAGCTTAATCGGCTTGCCATTGGACGTAGCATTAAATTTCACCTTCTTCGTCTTGAGGTTATGCTCCACCATGATGGTTGTATCCATCGATAGGGTATACGCTCGCTCAAACTTCTTGACATTCCTGTCCTTATCAGTATTGGTCTTGCGTGAAGACTGATTCTTGTTGGAGCGATTGGATTTGGATGCAAACCTCTTATTGATCTCTGACAGATATTTCACTTTGTTGAAGAGAGTTTCAAAGTTAAGACGCGCATCGCCATTCCAGGTGCTCTGGTTTTGAATGCAGTTGCCAAGATAGACATCATCCACCGTCGCCCCCTTATCCCATCTGTAAGTGGAGTTATAACTTACGGAGGCTGTCAGGTAGTCGAGGAAGGGCAACTTATTGAAAGGCGCACGATAAGAACCTGTAAACGTCTGGTTGTACTGCCAGGGTGTACCGAGTCCGCGAAGCGATGACAACACCGTATCCTTCCAGTCGCGGTATTTGTCCGGGAAAAGACGCTTATTGACGGCTCCTATAGTCTCTTCAATACGTGCCATCGTATTGCTCGAGAAGGATAATTGAAGGCTTTGAAGCAGATTCCATGTTAGCGACAACTGTCGGTTCCAATAGAAATTCTTACTTACCTGCACGGGGAGTTGGAAATCAACATCTACTTCCGAACGTGTCTGCTGCTCGTAATAATACCTTGACATGTTGGTCATGAAGGTAAGATTATTGAAAAGCCAGTTGATTTGCCAGTCTTTAAGGAATTTGGCAGTCTTGCTCTTGCCTTTCACCCATCCGAAAGGCTTGAGAGGCTTGATCATCGGTGAGTAAGAGTATTGGAATGAACCGCGATAGTCATCGGTTATCTCATATTCAGTAGTCGGATCATAATTGCGTTGCTTATTGTAAGAGAAAGCCAGCTGGAAGTTGGCCGGATCCCACGGCATAGGCACCTTGCTCTGCACGTTAAATCTCAGATTGCTGATGGCAAAACTTTCAGTAGTCTTACGGGTCACGGCATAGCCTTTAATTGAGTCTTTCTCCTGCTTGGTCGAAGCAGCCTCAAGCGCATCCTTCAAGAGTATATCTTGGTCAAGGGGATTATACTTGGGAGTGGTACGCTCGCTTGACTTCGAATAATATATCGGCGCTGTCAGTTTGGCGGCTGACGGTATTATCTTACCAACATCGCCCTGCACGGCTACGTTATATTGCTCATAGTCATCAAGACGACGTGAGGATAGACCCTGGTCTACGCCACCGAAGCCGGCTGTCTCCTTATGGAAAGCGAAATTCACCATTGCCACATCAGAGAGCGATAGATTGGCATTGATATTGGCTGCCCAACCGCCACTTTCGTTAAAATCCGTCACTTTCATCTCGTTAACCCAGATCGTTCCGTCTTTTGTAGAATTACTGCGGTTGCGTATGCCTATAAGCATCACGCGCACATCACTCAGCGACGGATTGCCCAGCACGCTGACTGTATTATGCTCATCATTAGGATCACGGCCGGAATACAGAATTGTATAACCCACACCCTGCTCCTTCTCACTGCGAGCGCGGTTACGTTCGGTCTTGATATGAGTGAAGACATCGAAGTCCACGTCAAGACGATTGGAGAAAGGCCATACTTTTGCACGGTCGGCTGAATTGAAGTTATTGTAGTTGCCCGCCGGAGTTAGATCCAGGGGTATCTCATATTCATAATAGTTATTTTTTACATCGCTGCCGAGTCTCACAAATATCGAGAGGTCTCCATTCTTAAGATTAGTAACGTCATCCACAAGCGCTTCAGCATGCACCCACATCTGCATACGCTTATAGATACGCAAGTCATGCTGCGTATTCTTGTAGATACCGCGAGCATCTCCGGCTTGAAGCCCGGTAACCTTCAGAGACAACGACTGTTCGTTGAGCTGAGTCGCCTGACTCTGACCGGGATCCTGAATACGGTCTACACCGGGAGGCAGCACATAGTTGACCGGAGTCCTTGCTGCATTCTCTTCAATATTCACCACCGACATATCGAGTTCACCTTCGGCCGGAGAGTCGTTTCGGCTGTTGAGATTAAACTGATAGTCGCGCCATTCTCCCCTCACAAGCTCAAGAGTGGCAAAACGCAGGTGAGTGGTCTCTTTAAACCCGGTCATGTATATTCGTGCGAAACGGATAGTGGAGAAGTCGTTGATGCCTCCCACCACCTTATCCGGACTTGACAAGGGTATCTTGAACTGATACCACGTCACTTCCTGCTCACCGTTGCGGGTGTTGACTCTTGACACTTGCTTGTCAGTAACATAATTCTTTCCGACCTCAAGGTCTTCAGGACGTATAGAAACCTTGTATTCGAAATATCTTTCATACTCGTTGAGAGTATTATCCTGGTTGATATCCTCCACGTCAGGCACTGTCCTCGATGACTGATACTGAGGATTATCACTCTGATCGGGCGAAAGGGAGTTGCCCTCCACGCCATTGTAATGCTTGTATCTGTCAAGGATTGACGTGCGATGCTCATCATACCACGCCGAACGGAAGAAATGATAATTGTCGCCGGCAGGGTCATTCATCGGTGAGAAGGGATCCTCCTGCATTTCGCTTATCACGCTTCCTGAAAGGCGATTACGCAATTTATCAAGATACTCCTTATAGCTGCTGAATTCGAATTCCTCGCTATTGGAGAGGCCATCGAGACCGACATCCTGCTTGGGGCGCGCTTCATCCGCATTTTCAAAGGCATACGTCAGTGAATTCTGACGGGATACACGTCCCCAGGCGGTCTCTGAGATGTATTGATCATTACCATCTATCGGCAGACCGTTCTCGTAGCTCTTCATGCCGTCCTTCAGGATATCCTCGCTTATTTCACCAAGATTGAAATACAGGTCGCCACCCTCTTTATTATCTACCTCCTCATCAAGGAAGGGGTCAAGCATCCAAAACTGTATATACTCTACGTTGGAATTCTCAAAGTTGGTGTTATCCATCTTGCGCATTATGCCACCCCAGCGCTTTTCCGGAGATATAAGTTCTCCCTCAGCTGTGATATTGTCTGCATCAAGATTATACGGACCTCTCTCTTTAGGATAAAAAGAAAGGTTAAGACACTGTATGAGATTAGCCTCTCCGTAAGCTACATCACGGTAAGGGAAGAGCTCGCTCACCTTGACCTCACGCACGTATGGATTAGAAAGTTGCTTGAGGTCATTCTTAAGATAGCCGGGAAGCAGAGACGAATTCTTCTGAGTAAATATACGGTCTACGTAATACCATGCCAACAGTGCACGGTTTTTACCATAGTCCACATTATTAGAGAGTGATGCTTCCGGAAAGAGAGCGCTTGACGAACCGTCATACGGAGTGGAGGCCAAAAACCATGAATACGGAGAACGCAAATCCACACCGGTCTGCGTTGACTCAAAGTCATCTATAAAGCTGGAACCCCTGTTACTGCCCGACTTCTGCTGGTGAGGCACCAACTGAGCAAATTCGGCATTCAACTTGAATGAGGAGGGAGCCGTGGCATTGATTGTGGGAACCTTGTTGAGAAGGTTGGTCAGCCATACAAAGTCCTTATTGTAGCTGAGGTTCAGACCCCACATCGTATTATTGATCACCTCATCACCAATATTGACTTTCTCCGTCAGTCCCTTCTCCGAGAAATGAAGCAGTGTACCGCCCAAAGTAAAGTCTTTGTTAAATCGATACTGAGCATCCAGACCGAGAAGCGTCTTTCGCTGCATTGAGAACATTGACTGGTTTTCCAACGTCACACTGACATTGGCACCGGAGTCGATGATACTCTGGTTGGTAATCGTGACGATACCCATAGAATAATCCACGGTATAATCACTGTTTTCTGTCAGCACCACACCGCCGGCCATAACCACAACCGAACCTCGCGGCACGTTCATGGCATTCAGTCGTATCTGGGCTCCATTGGAGGCTTGATATTCACCTACAAGAGAATACTTGTCTTTGTCTGCAAACTGTTTGGCTACTACAAGTGTCGAGTCATACAGTTCCTGAAAAAGATATGGTTCGGCCAACTGCTTGTTGCCTATCTTTCGTTCAAGGTTGGAGCCGAATGGCTCCGCAACGGGAAAGATTATCTTTCCGTTGTTAGACAATACGGTATACCCCTCTATATAGTCGAAGAAACCATCGGAATTTGACTCTTGGTTGGAGTCAAGACGGTCAAGGTTCATTACCTGAAGAAGTGGCTTATTGGCTATAGGACCTACCGGCAGATAGTTTATCTCCGTTCCGGTAGTGTCACTCAGATATTTGATGTTGAGCTTGAAATTCTTGCTCTGTAGCTGATACGCGCCGAGTGAGTATACGTTTTTCATCATCAGTTTCCACATCGGAAGCTTGGGTGAAATAGTGGTGCCTCGCAGCATCTTCAGATAAAGCGACTCGCTCGTGGAGGTGATATCTCCGGAGAACTCACCGACTTGATACACCTTACCTTGATAAGTATATTCGTAAGCCACGGCGAGCACCTCATCCGAATTGAGTGCAGACTTCAGTGAGATATAACCTAAGGTTGAATTGAGCGTATATTCCGAACTGTTGAGCAGACGGGCACTCTCTACCTTCTCATAGTCCTTGCCACCTTCTATGCCGTATGCCTGCAGCGGTTGGAGCACCTGCGTCACCTGATTGATATTTCTGGCGCCCGGATACTCCGTTTTTATGACATTCAGAAGATTATTCGACTTATTGGTGGGAATCGGTAGGGATTTATCAGCTATCCAATAGTCGTTGGCAAGCCGGGAGTTCTCACCGAGGTCCATAAAGCCGACAAAGTTGCGGCTCTCCTGATACGATGAATTCTTATTGGTGACCCACACCTCAATCTTGGTAATCTGTACGCCGGAAGATACGTATGGCAGCTTCGAAGCAAACGTATCATAATTGTCATAGAAGTATTGAGCAAGAAAGAAGTGACGGTTGGCATCATAATCATTGGCACGCACACTGAATTTAGTTGCCTGCACGCCACCTGTCGTATTGATGGTCTTTGACTCACTGTTCTGCTGGGATATCAAGCCGGTCAATGTCAGCTTTCCAAACTGCAGCTTTGCTTTGGCACCGAAGAGAGCCGTACCGCCGCGTATCAGACTGGAGCCGGTGGTCATGGAGACATTACCGGCCTCGATCAACTTGATGATCTCATCCTCCTTGCCTTCGTAGGCCAACTTGAGATTTTTGGAATCAAAATCAAACGTAGCATCGGTATTGTAGGTCATGTTGAACTTCAACTTGTCACCTACCGATGCGCCGATTGTGGCCTGTATCTTTTGGTCAAAGTCAAAATATGTCTTGCGTCTTGACTTAAGAGAAAGTGCAGGGTTGTCTGTCTTATTGCTCTTGATGCCCATCGAGATTTGCACGCTGCCCTGCGTGGTAAGTCTTACACCTCCGGGGCCAAATACCTTCTCCAATGGACCTAAAGCAAAATTCATATCCAGGATATTGAAAGGCTGCTTCTCTTTGGCCTGCTCGGTCACTGAATTTCTCTCTTGAAAATAGCCGAACATCTCCTTGCGCGTAATCATCTGATTATACTGCTCAGGAGTCAGCATATAGGGAGTCACGATGTCATAATCGCCTAATTTCGTGTGAAGCACGTACATTCCCGTAGACGGATCAAACTCCGTCTGAGTCACGATATTGGAAGGATCGGAAAGGTCGGCCGCATATTCCCGCCCCATATAGTCTTCATAGCCTCGCGGCAGAATGGGAGATACCGGTGAGGGCAGAAAATCACTGTCCGGTATATGAGTGTTGTCAAGATATACCGGAGTCATCGGAGGCGGAGGAGCCAGCTCTGATTTATGATACTGACCTACAGACACGACAAAGGCCAAGAGTAATAACATTATTACTCCCGGCTTTAGGATGGATTCTACAAGTCGCTTGACTACAGACATTACAACATCTTCAATGCCATTGCAATGGCCTCGGCTGTCGACAACCCGGGGTTTTCCGCAAATAGCTTCTGAGCAACCTTGTTGCTGGCCGATTGCTGGAAACCGAGAGTCACCAAAGCCTGAACCGTATCCTGATATACATCATCAGCCAATGGTACGTTTGAAGATATTAACGCAAAGTCTGTGCCTTTTATTTTATCCTTCAGGTCAACAATAATACGTTGTGCCGTTTTTCCTCCTATTCCCTTCACACTTTTCAGCAATGAGTCGTTGCCGGAAGATATCGCTTGCACAAGCTGGTCGGCTGATAACGACGATAAAATCAGCCTTGCCGTGTTGGGACCCACACCACTCACGCCTATCAACAGGCGAAACAATTCGCGCGACCGGCGGTCTAAAAAGCCGAAAAGCACATGCGCATCCTCACGAATAGACTCATGAACATACACCTTTACTCGTTCTCCGGACTTCAGCGACGAATAATCTATCAATGTTATATTGATTTCATAGCCTATCCCCGAACATTCAAGTACCAGAACTGCCGGTGACAATTCCGACACCTCTCCTATAATATATTCTATCATATTAACGTTAATCTATGACTGATAACTCCTAATGACTATCACGGCATAGTGTTTATTTAGCCGTAAATGACATTAGGCTACAAAGATAAGAAATATGCAACAATCATACAACTCTACTATCCTCGATAATGCTGTGGCTCATCTCTCGAGGCTGCCAGGCATAGGCGGAAAAACTGCTCTCCGACTCGCTCTTCATCTCCTCCGGCAGGATGAAGAGGTGGCCGTCTCTCTCGGACAAAGCCTTATCGACTTGAGACAAAACGTGCACTACTGCACAAAATGCCATAACATCTCGGAGAATGAAATCTGTGATATATGCGCTTCCACCCGTCGTGACCCTCTCTCCATCTGCGTTGTAGAGTCGGTAAAAGATGTACTCACCATCGAAGCTACCAATGAATTTCATGGTCTCTATCACGTGCTCGGGGGTATTATCTCTCCACTTGAAGGCATCTCTCCGGCTGATCTGGAAATTGAGAGTCTGGTCAGTCGAGTGGCCAAGGAAGGAACTAAAGAGGTAATTCTGGCATTATCACCTACTATTGAGGGAGATACTACCAATTATTATATCTACAAGAGGCTCGCTCCCTACGATGTGAATGTCTCGATACCGGCGCGAGGACTCAGTATAGGCAACGAACTGGAATTTACCGACGAACTCACCCTTGGGCGCAGTCTGATCAACAGAATTCCATTCAGCGATACTTTCTCAAACAAAGCATGACAACTGCAGATGGACAAGAGCATTAGACTTCGGGCACTCGAACCGGCCGACGCCGAGTTTATGTATAAGGCCGAAAACGAACATACTGTCAGCCTGTCAAGTGATAACGCTGCTCCTTATTCATTGCGGATGCTGCGCGAATATGCCGAGACATACGATGCCGACCCTTTCCGGAGCGGCCAACTCAGATTAGTCGCCACTTCCACAGATGGTGAGCCTGTCGGTCTGCTCGACTTCTACGATATCTCCGCAAGAGATCGCCATGCCTGCATCGCCTGTATGCTCCTGCCGGAATATCGTGGACTCGGCCTCGCCCCAGTCATGCTCAAAGCCGGCATAAACTTCGCCATTCATTCTTTAGGATTGATTACGGTCAAAGCGTTGATACACACCGACAATCTGCCATCCTTTAGAGCTTTTAAATCAGCAGGGTTTGTGGATGCAGGAATGCTTAAGAATTGGCACTTCTCCGATGGTGTCTTCAAAGATGTGACGATAATGCAGTTTCTATCAACTTAATTGCGCTCTAATTCGTTCTAATTATAGACCTTATTAATAGTTGATAATGAAAGAAATTAATATACATCGCGGAGATTTGCTGATAGCCTCTCCCCTACTCTACGACCCTAATTTTTACCGCACTGTAGTCCTTATTTTAGACAGGGATAAGGATCGCGGATTTATAGGACTTATACTCAATCGTTCGCTTGACTTGAATATCGACGAAATATTACCTCTCAAAGAGAGAGAACTGAATATCCCCATTTTCAATGGCGGACCCGTCGACTTGCAGCGTCTCTTCTGGCTACATTCATTAGGACCTGATAAAATCCCTGGGTCTTCTGAAATTATACCCGGAGTATATATAGGAGGTAATTATGAAAATCTCGAAGAGGCTGTCCTTAAAGGAATAAAATCGGATGGCGACTTTCGGCTCTATCTTGGATATTGCGGTTGGACCAAGGGCCAACTGGTGAATGAAATTGAAAATGGTGTTTGGAAAGTAAACAGCCTCGCAGATCCGACAGCTATTCTCACAGCCGACCCCGACTCCTTCTGGCGAGAGAGCGTCAAGGCCCTCGGCCCCTCCGCCAAACACTGGCTGATGCTCCCCCCGGACCCCTCCCTGAATTAAATTTTTAGTGTTAATGGGACTTATATTTCATTTTTGAGCTAAGACACCTGCGTTAACATTTTTTGTGGTATGGGGTCTAATCATCGGATTTTTTTGCTATTTTTGCATTTCCAAACGATGGAAGTTTTATGAGTGGTCGGGAAACACCTCCCTGCGACTCATTATTGTAATGTTGGTAATTATACTGATTACTTGATAATAAGGTAAAATATGATTGTTCTGAAATTTGGAGGCACTTCGGTAGGGACAGCTGCCAATCTGGCCAATGTAAAAAAGATTGTCGAAAGTATCGACACGCCTGCCGTTATTGTTGTATCTGCTTTAGGAGGTCTGACTGACAAACTTATATCTACCGCCCACATGGCGGCTGCCGGCAATCAGGATTACCATAAAGAGATAGATGCCATCTCTATACGCCATCACAACATTGTAAATGATGTCATCAAGTCGCAACATCGCCTCAAAACCCTCGCTAAAATCGACCCTCTGCTACAGGATCTGAGACGTCTGTATGACGGGGTCTCTTTGATAGGCGACCTTCCCGAACGTACTCTTTGCCAGATTGTGGCCCTCGGCGAACGAATGTCTTCGCTCATTGTGGCCGATATGATGGAGGGGGCAACACATCACGATTCCCTATCATTCATAAAGACAGAGAAATGGTATGACCGCAATATAGCATCCATCGAACTCACTAATTCACTTATCAGGAATGAGTTTGGTGAGAATGTCACCTTCCCGGCTGTGGTAGGCGGTTTTATTTCCACCGACAAGAATACGGGAGAGATTACCAACTTAGGACGCGGAGGCTCGGACTATACTGCTTCCCTGATAGCAGCGGCTCTTGACGCGGAGGTATTGCAGATATGGACAGACGTTGACGGATTTATGACCGCCGATCCGCGTATCATTCCCGATGCTAAGGTCGTCCCCTACATGTCTTTTGTGGAAAGTATGGATTTATGCACGTTCGGAGCAAAGGTGATTTACCCGCCTACGATCTATCCGGTGTTCCACAAAAACATTCCCATCAGAATCTTAAATACGTTTCATCCTGAGGTTGAGGGCACTTATATCGCCGACTCCGGTGATTTGGCCGATATTCAAAGGAATGATATCGCCGGCATTTCATCATTAAAGGGTACGTCGCTGTTCTCTCTCAGAGGTGCGATGGCTGCCGATATCAAGACCATTCATTCAAGGGCTGTCAACACTCTCTCGTCTAAGGGACTCACCATATTGCTCTTGACTCAATCGCCTGACAATGTTTCATTCTCTTTTGCTTTAGATCAAGCACACGCTCAGCTTGCCATCCGCCTTCTTAAGGAGGAATTCGCTCCCGAACTCGTGGATCGACAACTGGAAGTGATAGAAGTCACCTCGGGACTGGCTACACTTGCCGTGGTAGGCGATGGCATTAGAAATATTCCGGAATTAAGCTCCGAAATCGTCGCTATCCTGAATAAAAATGATATAAAAGTACATGCTGTCTCTGATAAAGCCTCCGAAACTACTCTTTCATTTGTTATAAAAGAGGACAGAGTAAATGAGGCCATAACGGCGCTTCATAATGCTCTTATAAAGTGATAATATTATGGATATAAAAGAGGCAAAGTTTGAGATAAGCAATGTGGACGTAAAAAAATGTCCCGCCACCGATGTGCCCGAGTATGCGTTTATAGGTCGGTCTAATGTCGGTAAGTCTTCCCTGATCAATATGCTGACTCGCCGTAAAGGTCTGGCTAAAACTTCTCAGACACCGGGCAAAACTCTTCTTATCAATCATTTCAATATCAATAACGGGAGTTGGTATCTCGTAGACCTTCCCGGCTATGGATACGCTGCGCGTGGCAAAGACCAAAGGGAGGAAATCAAGAAGATTATAGAGTCTTACATTCTTCATCGCCCTCAGATGGAATGTCTCTTCGTGCTCATCGATATCCGCCACGATCCGCAGAAGATCGACATGGAATTTCTTAAATGGCTCGGAGAAAATAGCGTGCCTTTCGCTATCGTATTTACTAAGGCTGACAAACTCGGCACCAATGCCGGAGAGGCCAAGGTGGAGGAATACAAAAAGGCTCTGCTTAAACATTGGGAAGAGCTGCCCCCTATCTTCATCACCTCTTCCGAAAAACCTCGCGGACGGGATGAAATACTCGATTATATTGACCATATCAATAAAGAGGTTGTAAGTCACAAATCTACAGATACAGAGACAACTAATTAATACTACACACCATGAAAACAATAGCATTCGCATCTGACCATGCCGGCTATGCACTGAAAAAAGAGATCGAAAAATACGTAGAGAGCAAGGGTTACCAAATCAAGGATTACGGCACTGACAGTGAGGAGTCCTGTGATTATCCGGATTATGCACATCCTGCAGCCAGTGCCATCGAAAATGGAGAGGCTGACTTCGGTATCGCTATGTGCGGTTCCGGCAATGGCATACAGATGACCCTCAATAAGCATCAGAATATTCGGGCTGCTCTATGCTGGATTCCCGAAATTGCAGCCCTCGCAAAGCAGCATAATAATGCTAACGTTCTGGTAATGCCGGCTCGTTTTATCACTACAGATGAGGCTAAAGCCATCGTAGACGCATACCTCAACGCTGAGTATGAGGGAGGTCGCCACCAGCGCAGAATCGACAAGATACCGGTAAAATAAATATATCTTCATGCAGACACCGTCGGCAAATACTTATACCATCGGCATCCGTGATATGCATCTCTATGCATATCACGGGGTTATGCCACAGGAAAATATCGTTGGCAATGAGTATGTGGTAAACTGCTCCGTCACATACTATGCTCCTTCAGCCATAGAGGATGATCTCTCGAAGACTGTATCTTACGCCGAATTGGTGACGATAATTAAGAAGTGTATGGACTCTCCCGCTCAATTGCTCGAGACTGTAAGCCGGCGGGTGGCTGAGGATATTGTCAAACGTTGGCCTTTCATCGTCCGGGGTTACATAGAGATAGAAAAGACTACTCCACCGATAGCGGGATTCAAGGGAAGTGCTTATGTTCGTTTGGATTTTGGACCCGTACTTCACCTAAAATATAGTTCTTTTCAAAAAACATTTCAAAAAAAGGACTAAAAAATTTGGTCATTCCGATTTTTGGTGTTAACTTTGCATCGCAAAAGAGAGAAAACAAGGTCCGTTAGCTCAACTGAATAGAGCATCTGACTACGGATCAGAAGGTTGCAGGT
>CAYVZJ010000010.1:0-58021 GCA_964456155.1 uncultured Sangeribacter sp. | reverse complement strand
GCCTTCGGCATGTTTCCAAAGCAATTTAATAGAGTCCGGACAGAGCAACGTACGGACATGCCTCCGGCATGTTTCCAATCCGCCTCAAGCAATATTTATTTTTTCACACAACAAAAAATATTATCTTTGCAATCCCAACATCCAGTGATTCTAATAATATGGACAAATATTTTAAAGAGCGTCGCTCAATACGCAATTTTACAGACCGTGAAATTAAAGATCAATTACTAAAAGATATACTCACTGCAGCCGCAAAAGCACCGACATGTGGCAATATGCAGCTTTATAGCGTCATTATCACCCGCGATAAGGAGAGAAAAGACCTCCTTGCCAAGCAGCATTTTTGCCAACCGGCCACAAATGCGCCGGTAATTTTGACCATTTGCGCTGACTTCAACCGATTCACCCGCTGGTGTCAGCTCTCCGATGCAGATGCAGGCTTTGACAATCTTGAATCCTTTATGTCCGCAACCGCCGATGCCATCATACTCGCTCAGCAAATCACCACAATAGCAGAGCAAGAGGGATTAGGCACATGTTATCTTGGCACAGTCACATATAATGCACCCGAAATAGCAGAGCTACTTAACTTGCCTCAACTCGTTGTGCCGGTGGCTTGTCTGGCTATCGGTTGGCCCGCAGAAGAGGGCGTAGAAACCGAGCGACTCCCCATTGAGGCATTCGTGCATGAGGAGCAGTATCGCAATGACAGCGATGAGGAGATACTCTCTCTCTTTAAGTCAAAAGAAGAATATCCGGCCAACAAAGGATTTGTAGCAGAAAACAATAAGCAGAATCTTGCTCAGGTATTTGCCGAGGTGCGTTATCCAAGAGCGATGAACGAAGAGTTTTCCGTAAAACTTACCGACTACCTGCGCAAGTCCGGTTATCTGAAGGACTACTGATTTCTGAACTCCTTGGGCGACATTCCCGTCGCCTTCTTGAAGTATTTTCCAAAGAATGACTGTGAGGGGAAATTAAGCTCCTCCGCTATCTGCTGCACATTCATATTGGTGGAAGAGAGCATTACCTTTGCCTCCAGTATAACGAACTGGTTGATCCATTCTACTGCCGAAAAGCCTGTGTTTGCCTTCACGAGTCGTGAGAGATGCTTCGGAGTAATCTCAAGTCTTTCGGCATAGAAGTCAAGAAATCTCTCCTTGCGGAAATTCTCCTGCACCAACCGCTTGAAGCGCTCCACTATATGATTGGTCTTACTCGGATTGGCCGTCTCTGAAGATTTGTCAAGACATTTCACCATCCACCGAAAGAAGAATGCAAGTATTGAATATTGTATGGTCTGAAACGGCCATTCATTAGCAGTATCTTCCGTGATGCTCCTCAACTCGCTATAATGCTCCTGCATGGCCTCACTCACTTCCGGAGTGAGATGTATCACGGGATTATTGGAGATCCGGTTGAGAATATCCGTATCTTTCATAATCTGGGAGGTGATGCCGTCGCGCAAACGAGACGACATCACCACGAAAGATGCCATGAAATCATCCGATATATCATACGGCTGCATGATATGTGAGGATGAAATATTCACAATGGCCGGTGCCTCTATACGATGGCTTATGAGGTTAATGTCTGCCGAGCAACTACCGGAAGTCACAAAAATAGATGTAAAGGCTGAGAATTTCACCGGAGAGGTGATGGTCTTTACCAGCAACGGATTCACATTTTCCAGAATCCAGAAATCATGTTCCAGAATCTCGTAAACCGTCTGAGGCAGATGGATGTTATCGTATTTCAGCCCTAAATTCATACCCTGCTTCTCTTTTTGATTTCCAGTTTGTCAGCCACTACAAGTCCTCCGAGTATTAATATACATCCGACGTATCCGAGCGGGAAGATTTTCTCACCGAGCACGAAATACGCAGCCACCATAGTCACCAACGGCTGAAGGTAGAGATAATTGTTGGTGGCCACCGGACCTAACACACGCATCACGTCATTCCATACCACGTATGCCAGGAGCGAACAGAAAACTACGAGGAATAGGAAAGTGAGCATGAATTTAGGTTGAGCCACGTCAAAAAGTTCCATCAGATGAAGCGGTTCCTTTTGTATCAAAAGCAAGGGGAGGGCTGAGATTACGCCGTAGAAGAATAGTTTACGCGTGATAAAAAAGCCGGTATATCGTGGAGTAAGAGCCTTTACTGCAATAGAATATATAGCCCATGATAGAGCCGATGATAGAGCGAGAAGGTCGCCGGTGGGTTTTATCTCAAAAGTTTCTCCCGAAGATAATATGACGCATGCCACGCCGATGAATGCCACGATAGAGCCTATGACGATTCCGGGCTTTATCTTCTGTCGGAACACGAGAGCCATGATGGCTGCAGTGAAGATAGGGGAGATGCTGCTCAGCAACGACACATTACCAGTCGTAGTGTTCTGAAGAGCATAGTTTTCCGTGATGAAATATAATGAACCGGCACACACACCGGCAAGGACAAATTGCAATTCATCCTTCCAGTTGTCGGAGAATATTCTTTTAAAAGTAAAGCAAAGCAGCACAAGATATGCCAGAGCGAAACGATAGACGTACATTTCCACGGGAGTAAATCCGCCGTCTACCATCAGCACCTTTGTGCAAAGGAAAGAGGAGCCCCACGCAGACGCGGTAAGAAACGCGCCCAAGTGAGCAAGAGGTTTCAGATAGCCCTGTTTGATTGCCATCGCAAGTATAGATGTAAGGTTATATTGATAGATTGAGAGAGAGGGGAGCGGAGAGACGAAGTTAAGGGGAGAGAAGCAGAATGAGAATTAGATTACGTCCGGAGCTTTTTATCGTCCGGACGTAATCTTATATCAAAATAGATCTTAGTCAAGCTTGTGGATTACGAGGCCTGAGCGGAGTTTCGGCTCAAACCAGGTAGTCTTGGGAGGCATGATATTGCCGGTGTCAGCGATATTGATAAGCTGATCCATAGTGACGGGATAAAGGGCAAGTGCCATCTTCATTTCACCGCTGTCTACACGGCGCTGCAACTCTTCGAGTCCACGGATACCGCCTACGAAATCGATACGCTTGTCTGAGCGGAGGTCGGTGATGCCCAAGATGTCGCGCAAGATAAGGTCGGAAGATACGGTAACGTCAAGCACACCAATCGGGTCCTGATCATTATAAGTGCCCTCTTTAGCAGTCAGAGAATACCATTTGCCGTCAAGATAAAGCGCGAAGTTATGCAATCCTGCGGGATGGTAAATCTCCTTACCCTTCTCTTCCACTGTGAAGTTCTCACGAATGCGGTCGAGGAATTCTGCCGGAGTGAGACCGTTGAGGTCGCGCACCACGCGGTTGTAGTCGATGATTTTGAGGTGAGAAGCGGGGAATGCAACAGCCATGAAATAGTTGTATTCCTCATCACCCTTATGGTCGGGGTTATTACGACGCTTCTCATCGCCTACGAGAGCAGCGGCGGCTGAACGATGGTGACCATCAGCGATGTAGAGGTTGGGTATCTTCTCAAATTCAGCGCTGATAGCCTCAATCATCTTGTCGTCTTCGATTACCCAGAGAGTATGACCGAAACCGTCGGGAGCCACGAAATCATATTCCGGCTCACCGGCTGTAACGGTGCGGATGATATTCTCAAGTTCCTCATTGTCGGGGAATGCGAAGAATACCGGCTCTATGTTGGCGTTGTTTACGCGGACATGCTTCATGCGGTCCTCTTCCTTGTCACGGCGGGTAAGCTCATGCTTTTTAATGCGACCCTCCATATAGTCATCTACCCATGCAGCCACAACGAAACCGTACTGCGTACGGCCGTCCATAGTCTGAGCGTAAATGTAATATTTCTCCTTGTCATCCTCAACGAGCCATCCCTCTTTCTGGAATTTGTGGAAGTTTTCCACAGCCTTGTCATATACGGCGGGGTGGTGCTCGTCAAAGCCGGGTTCGAAGTCAATTTCAGGCTTGATAATATGATAGAGTGATTTCTCGTTGCCTTCAGCCTCTTTGCGGGCTTCTTCAGAATTGAGGACGTCATACGGACGTGAAGCCACTTGCTCTACGAGGTGTTTGGGAGGGCGGACGCCCTTGAAAGGTTTTACTTTTGCCATGGTTGTTTAGATAATTTAAGGTTAGTATAAGATTTAAATATTTTTTCGTTCTATTTTACTGCAGTTCTCACAGATTCCATATACTATAGAGGAGGAATACTCCGGCTGGAAATCAGGAAAATGCGCTGAAAGTAACCGCGACATGAGCGACTCATCCTCTATCTCCCTTATACTGCCGCAATGCCGGCATATCAGATGCAGATGTGCTCCGGTAGCCAGTTCGTAACGAGCCTGATTCGTAGCAAAGAGATGACGGTTGAGTATGGCCGCTTCACAAAGCAGTTCCAAAGTATTATAGACCGTAGCACGACTCACATGATAACCCTCGTTTTCCAGCGCATTATAAAGAGCGTCAACGCCGAAATGGGCGCCCATGCTTACGGCCTTGTCAAGAATGGCATACCGTTCGGGCGTCTTACGGAGGTTGCGCCGACGCAGAAACTCCGTCAGCTTATCATGCAATGATACGATTTCCTCGCTTTCAGTCATAACGCAAAGTTTAGACCCCTTTCCACAAAAAATATTAACGCCAGGGCGGCGAATTTTCGAGTCAATTTTGTTTATCTCGGAGGGAGCAATGTAATCATTGTGACCGGAGAGATGAACAAAATTGGCCGGAAAGGCGCCGGACAAAGCCAAACTTTTCCCTTTAGAAAGGTTCAGTTACTTTATTCAGCAAATTTAAACAAATTTTAGTATTAACACAACAGTATATGGAGAAAAAAACAACAGAAAAAAAATTAGAATTTAATAGTTCTATTAATCATCCTTTAAATCATTCACTATTTACAAAAGAAAGAATAACCGATGGTTCCACAGAAGCAGCCCATATTTGTGTCTTTGGCTCAATCGCTTAGTCCACTAAGCTCAATCGCTCAAAAACACAAATCTGGACTACCTCTGCGTCCCTGGCGCTAATATTTTTTGTGGAAAGGGGTCTAAGTAGCTCAAATATGCAAGAAAAACGCTAAAAATCATTTTTTGCCCCCGGGTCTTTGCATAGCTGCCAGAATGCGACAGCCGCTGCAGCCCCCACATTGAGAGAATCGACATTATGCGCCATTGGTATCATCACGACATAATCCGATGCACTGATAACTTCCGCCCTCAGACCGTCACCCTCTGTGCCGAGAATGATTGCGAGGCGAGGCTCCTCATTCAGACGCGGATCGTCAAGACGGATGTTATCATGCCTCAACGCCATAGCCGCAGTCTTAAAACCATACGCGTGCAAATCACTCACAGGATCATCAATCCATCCCCAGTTTACGAGGAATACCGAACCCATAGATACGCGTACCGACCGGCGGTTGAGCGGGTCGCAACTCGTCCTGGTCAGCAATACCGCGTCAATGCCTAAGGCAGCCGCGCTGCGGAAAATACTCCCGATATTGGTGGTATCCGTCACGCCGTCTATCACACATATCCGCCGGGCATCCTTCAACAACTCCGCCGTTTCAACGGGATTAGGACGACGCATGGCGCAAAGCACACCGCGAGTCAACGTATACCCCGTAAGTCCCGCAAGTATTTCCCTGTCGGCAGTATATACCGGCATATCCGCAGGGCAAAGCTCAAACAGGGGAGCGGCATCTCCCTCTATATGTCGTCGCTCGCAAAGCATAGATATCGGCTCATAACCCTGCTCGAGAGCAACTTTTATCACCTTAGGACTCTCAGCAATGAAAATCCCCTGCTCCGGATGAAGCCTGTTGAGCAACTGGGCTTCCGTCAGCTTACCATATACATTCAATACCTCCGCGTCCGGTGATGTAATCTCTATAACTCTCATATCAGATGATGTATTTTTTTGTTTACTTATCGGTTGCCTCCATACGGTCTATGATATCCACAAAAGACTTAGGAAGTCGCACATTATACAGATGTCGAGCCTCCTTGAAGAGCGGCGCAATCTCCTCATCCGTAAAACCCGCTATGCCGCAACCGATCCGCGTCACATAGAAAGTATTCTGGTCACATTCGTAAGCGAACTTGATAAAATCATCCACATACGACTTTATTGTCTCAACACCCCCTTGCATCGTAGGAATAGCGTATGACTGTCCCTGCAGACCCACACCCTGCCCCATGACAGCGCCAAACCGTTCACGGGCCACACGAGCCGCCCCGCCCAAATGCTGTCCCTCAAGATTACTACCAAACACAAACACATCATCCGGCTCCAACTCCCTAATATCCTCAGGCGTATACTTCATCTCCAAATACAATTTAATATAAAAACAGAAAACATCCCCGCCATCAATTTCAAACCCACATCTATACCATATCCCTATCCCAATACAAAGTAACAAAAATCCCCCCGAACCACATAATATAATCTCATTCTACATTACATTTTTCAAAAAAATCAAAAAAACAACGTCCTCCCGTTTACCTTTCCGTCCACCAGGGTATAATCCTTATGAAGCACAAAAAGTGCTAATGTAAATAAAATATAAAAATGGAATGAAAATTAGCAACAGTACCTTGTAATTTACAAAAATGTATTAATTTTGTAAATAGCGCGAGTCGCACAAAGGATTCTTAGGCCTGAAGCAAGAGAGCGGAGTGGCTTTCGAATCCGACTCGTGACAAATAATGCAAGGTGATTATCGCCGACATCTTCTCCATTCAAACTTGGCAGTAAGGATACGAGATGAAAGATGATCGAACGGTAGTCTCCGCGTCCAGTGTATATCCGGCATCGTCTCCGCAATTGGAGTGCGAGGCCTCAAGATATGCGATATGTGGCGCGGGACTGTTGTTTTTCATCCATCTCGTGTGGCAGCCAAGGCCTGAATGGAGGATGAGGACGACAGTCCCGCGCCATTCTTGTATTTAAAATCAAGCAAAATAACAACTTAACATCAAAATAAATATGCGTTGCAAAAACTGTGGATGGGAAAATCCCGAAGGACTAACCCAATGTGAGAAATGTCATGGTAGTTTAGGTGAAGAGTCGCAGGCACACAAGCCGACGACTCCCGTCTCAGATAGAATGAAGAGTACCGTGGCCGAAAGTGTCATTTTCAATGATGCCACACCCTCATCACAAGCACCTCAAACGTGTCCTAAGTGTGGATATCCCGTTAGCCCTAACTCTACAAGTTGTCCTAATTGCAATTACGAGTTACAGGCCGCTCCGACAATTCCTCAATCTTCAAAATGCAAATCCTGTGGCGCGGAGATATCTCTTGATGCAAAATTTTGCCACAATTGTGGTGCATCGACTTCCGACACTCCCCCTCAACCTCCTCGCATTAAACGTGCGACAATGGGAACTGTAATGGGTGGCCCTGTCTCCGGTCCGGTCGGATTAAATAAATTCTGTACACTCCGTCCAATTGCATGGCAAGGGGAAGAGGTCAACTATAATCCCATCACATACTCAGGTGAAAGGATTATTCTTAACAGAGCGAATACAGATGCCAACAATAATTCTATTACATCACACGAACAGGCAATCCTCACTTGTGAGGACGGTGAATGGTACATTGAAAACAAGAGCGATCTTCGTACAACATTCATTCGAGTAAATGGCAAAGTAAAACTTACAAATGGTGATATCATAGTTCTGGGAAATAGAGAATTTGAGTTCAAAGGATAAGACATTTTAAATTTATGTGCGCTTATATCAGTTGTAATCGGTGTGATTTTCATTCCGGATTTGTAATAGACGGACTTTATTCGGTTGAACGCCCTTTGGGAGAGGGTACGTTTGGCAAAGTTTTCCGTGTCATTCGGCTTTCGGACAAAAAAATATTTGCACTGAAACTCTTAAAGTTATGGGCGGTGGAAGCAACTGAGCGAGAAAAATTGCTGAAACGTTTTGATCAAGAATATGAAACCGGAAGAATAGACAGCGAGTATCTAGTGCAATCTTTTGGAAAAGGATCCGTTGAAGGAAACCCCTATATACTTATGGAGTATTGTCCGGGCGGTGATCTTTTGCAAGGTGTTGAAGCTGGGAGCATTGATCTTTCCAAAGCTGCCATTGAAATACTTTTAGGCCTAAAATCACTTCATATTAATGGTAAAGTGCATCGTGACCTGAAACCGGAAAATGTATTAATTAAGGCCAACGGAAAAGTCGCTCTTACAGATTTCGGCATCGCGGGCGACCAAAACAAACGATTGACGGAAAGAGGATTGTTAGGAGTACCCAAAGAGGTGTTCGGAACGTATGCATATATGCCTCCGGAACAGGTTAATCCAAGACGAGGAGACGCCACTGTATTGCCAACAACGGACCTTTTCTCATTCGGTGTTATGATGTTTCAACTCATCACATGCGAATTGCCTTTTGGTAGCCTTAATAACGAAAGTGAACTATATCAATACATCATGAGAGGCAAGGCTGAGAACTGGAATCGTGATGTACTCAAAAATTCACCTTCCGGGGATTCTTGGATGCCTCTGATTGAGAGCTGTCTAAAAGCCGATTTTAATACACGTATTCAGACTGCGGAATTAGCCTTGAGTCTTGTTCCTAATAATAAGAAGGCTGTAAAAATCGAAAATGATTTATCAACGTTAATTCCTCCGGTAAAGGAGGGTATTGCACTTCGTATTATGCAAGGAGAAGAATATGGCAGATTGTATAAATTAACGGAAATACAGAAGAATACCGGTAAAAGAATACTAACTTTAGGTCGCAACGACGAGAATACACATAATATATTACCGATAAAGGAGTGGGAAAGCTCTTATATTTCAAGAAAACATTGCACTTTTGAATATAATCCCCTTAATAACACTTGGCTCATTCGCGATGGGCAATGGGATGCCTATAGCTCCTCAAAGTGGAAGACATCCACTAATGGCACATTTGTGGGTTCTAAAGAGGTTTCAACGAATGGAGTAATCGTCAACATAGGCGACATTATCTCTATTGGAGATGTGAAACTCAGAGTAGAAGGATATTAAAACAAAGGATATGGCACAAACTACAGCTTATAAAAGATCATTTGCCGGTTCTGTAGGTTCCGGAATGAAATCAGTATTTGGCGATAAGGGAAGACGTTTCTTCATTTTAGAGCATAAGGTTTCATCTAAGTATCATAAGGCAGGTGAATCACAAAAAATTATTGTAGATGAAATAGAAATTGGCCGTGACCCTCGTTGTCAGGTCAGATTTGATGAAGACTTTTCAACTGTCAGTCGACGTCATGCTGCGATTGTTCGCGATGGCGATAATTGGAAACTCGTGCAACTGTCAAAGACCAACTCAACATACCTGAATGGACACAAGGTGGAGAAAGAATGGTATCTTCAGAATGGCGATGAAATTCAACTTTCTACTAATGGTCCTAAACTCGGGTTTATTACTCCCGCCGGAGATAAAGGATTGGTAAAGAGTATTGGAATGACTGCACGATTAAGTCTATTCCGTCAGCAAGCCCTACGTCCATATAAAACAGCTGTTTCAATTCTGGCAGCTTGTCTTATAATCGGATGTAGCATAGGAGCTTACTTTCTAAATGAGTTATATAAGAAAAATCAGGCGCAAGCCGAGCTTATTGCAATGAACGAAAAGCAACATGCAGAGGCTATGGCTGCACAGGACTCATTACTTAAAAAAGCGACTACTGAAAGAGAGATGTTAACCACTGAACTGTCAAATCTCAAAAGTCAATTTGGTAAAGTAAGCCGACAACAAAGAAATATTGCTGTTTCTACAGGTAATATTGACAATGGTGCAATTAGCGCATGCCTGCCAAATGTATTCTTTATCTATCCGACACATATCGATGTCACACTTCCCAATGGGGAAAGCGGCACTCTTGATTGCTCAAACCAAGATGTCCCAAGTTGGAGCGGAACGGGATTTCTTTTGGATAACGGCACCTTTGTCACTGCCCGCCACGTAATAGAAGCTTGGAACTATTGGATGAATGGAAATAATATTGATGAAGAGTTAGCCCAACTAAACGCCATAATGAATAATGGAGGTAAGGTTCGAGCTCATTTCGTCGCAATATCCTCTTCCGGTAAAAGACTAAATCTCACAAGTGATTTGTTTTCCATGAACCGTTCGTCAGATCAGGTGAGACATATTGAAGACGGTATTAAGATGTCAATGGGAGGAAGTGGAAAGAATGATTATGCTTATGCTCGAGTAGGACAATCAGGCGGCTTGAAATTCAATAAGGGCGCAAGCACCACATTAGATCGAGGCACAAAATTGATGGTATTAGGATTCCCCCTTGGTCTTGGTGCTAACTCACCCACTTCTATTACACCTATCTCAAGTACTGCTACTGTAGGTGTTGATGGCCTTGACAGAGGTGTCATTCTGACTTCTGAGACCAACTTTGAGCGAGGGTGCTCCGGAGGTCCGGCTTTGATTATGGACGAAAACGGTAATTATTCTGTAATAGGAATAATATCTGCTGTCGCCGGCAGAAATACAGGCTTCATTGTTCCCATCAGTTCAATTAATTAAAAAGATAAATATGAAACTCAGAAATATAGCATTAATATTATTCACGTTGTCGGTCTTACCATTGAGCGCACAATTCTTAGACAACTGGTTTACGACAAATAATCAGCAACTCATTAACCTTGGTCTCGACGGAGCTTTTGTCAAGATTAATCAGTCTTACGAGCTTTGCGATACTGTTAATGACAAACACTATGGTAGAAATGATAAAGATTATTTCAGTATTATTCCATTTTTCGGAATAGAGACGGAAAGAGGATTATTGTTTCCCACGGCCACATTGATGCCGTGGAATACCGATAAAGATTTTAATGAGTATGAAGGACAATATAAGCCTATAGTATATGAGTCAAAACTATCTCTTTTAAACAGCACCAATAAATCTGAAAAAACTCTGGAATCAATTATTTCCGGAGATAAAGTAACTGAAAGATTGTCTCTTTATAACGATACTGTTCAGCCTGCCAAAGGACTGGTTGTTGATACCGTATCCGGGAAAAAAGATGGTTGGGTGATATGGCTATCTTCGGATAAAGATATTGCTGATATCGATTCATTAAAAATCATCAGTATTAAAAAGGAAATTGAAGTTCCATCTGATGGAGAATGTCTACCTATTGACACACCGGAAGTTTCAGGGAATATATACGGTGGAATATATGTGACTCCTGTACAAACCGGAGTGGGTCAACTCACATTTACCTTGTCCGGAGTTATGGTATTAGATGAAGAGGAGTGGATTATTGACTTTCCGTTTATAGACATCCCTAAACAAGAAGTAAAACTGACTCCAATAGCAGGTATACGAGAGAAACATGGTCTTAATCAACTCAAAAAGCGCAAATAAATGAAACATAAAGATAAAATATCGTTCAGATTAGTTGCATACACTGACGCTGCGGGTAAATATTCACCCCAGGCATTCAGGAGTGGTAATGAGGACAATTTTTACATAGATGACGATCTGACGGATAGCACTACAAATAAGGTGTCCCAAGATGAAATCATTCAGCTTGGTGATCTTGGCATGCTGATGGTCGTAGCAGATGGGATGGGTGGCATGAATGCGGGCGAAGTAGCTTCGCAAATCGCCATAGATACTGTTAAGACTGCCTTCACTGCTAATTCTTTGTCAGATGCAGTATGCGCCAATGCACAAACCAGACAAAAATATCTTGAGCAGGTAATAAAAACGGCAGACAAGAATATCAAGTCGGAAGCACGTAAAGACCGGTCAAAAGAGGGTATGGGTAGCACCATTATAATCGCTTGGCTGTTTGGAGATGAATTGACAATCTCATGGTGTGGAGATAGCCGTGCTTATATCTTTAATGAAAAATCGGGAATAAGGCTGATATCACAAGATCATTCTTACGTACAGGAGTTGGTCAATAAAGGCTTATTGACCTACGACCAGACATTTGACCATCCCCAAAATAACATAATAACAAGAAGTCTCGGTGATCCGACAAAAGACGCATTGCCCGAGAGTAAGACCTTGAAAGTCGGCAAAGGAGATATTATTCTTCTTTGCAGCGATGGATTGTCCGGTGTGCTACGTGACAGAAAAACTTACGACTCCAATGGACAACTCTTCCCGGAGGAGAACATTGAAGATATAATTCGTGCAAACACCGACTCTATGAAAAAATGTCGGGAAGCGCTATGGGATGCGGCCGAAAGAGGAGACTGGTATGATAATGTCACTGCCATACTTTGTCAAATTACAGAGGGTCCGGCAAGTCAATGGGCTATTTCTAATCCTATAGTATATGCGAGTAATAACGACAATAAAAAGAAGAAGCTCTGGATTTATCCGATTATTGCTTTGCTCGTAATTTTAGCTGTGATTGGAGCTTACTTTATAGGAAGAGGATATACCCAAGAAAACAAAGAATATAATATTGTATCAGATTCTTCAGAAATAGATGCTACGGAAAGAAAGGACTCAGTTATAGAGAAATCAGAACATGAAAATATAATTCCCGAAGATGTAAGTGTAGAAGAAGAAAAAAAATCTTCAAAGCCTACAATTCAGGAACAAGTTAGGGAACAAGCTCAAGAGCAACCATCAAAAGATGAAAAAACACCTTCTAACGAACTTACTCTTATAGACAAAAACGATGAGAACAATACCACAGAAACCAAACGAAAATCAACTCCAATCAAAGATAAACTTAATCAGAGTAATAGAAAAAATGCACTTTCTCCCGATTCTCACCAGGATAAAAATCCGGAAAATCCAAATAAAAACCCTCAAAATTAAAACCTTATGTCAGAACTAAATACAGGCATTAAAGTAAAAGATCGCTATACGCTAATAGAGTTCAAAGGGAGCGGTAGCTTTGGAGAGGTTTGGTTGGCCCACGATGAAGTCCTTGACACAGACGTAGCCATCAAGATATATATTTCTCTTGACCCACGAGGTGTTGAGGAATTCAAAAGTGAATACATTACCACTCAAGGCATTTATCATCCAAACCTGCTCACCACAACCTATTTTGACGTGTGGGGTCAGCGGCCCTTTCTTGTCATGAAATATTGCGCAAAGGGCTCATCTTCCAATCAAGCGGGAAAGATGGATGAATATGATTTATGGCAATTCATACATGATGTGTCGGCTGGTTTAAAGTATCTCCACAACATGCCCGAGCCCATCATTCATCAAGATATTAAGCCCGACAATATTCTTGTTGACGATAATAATCGCTACTTGATTACCGACTTCGGAATCAGCAAGAAAATCCGCTCGACAATGCGCAAGCAGTCCCAACGAGCAATCGGTGCCGGTGCGACAGCATATATGGGACCGGAGCGATTTGACGCTGACCCTTCACCGGTAAAGGCATCTGATATTTGGGCACTTGGTGTCTCCATATATGAATTGGCAACTGGCGAACTACCCTTCAGCGGACTTGGCGGAGGCATGCAGAAGAATGGTGCAGAGATACCTTCTTTGGACAACAAATGGTCTAAAGACCTCAACATAGTGATGCAATCATGTCTCGCCAAAGAACCATGGAATCGTCCCACCGCGTCTCAGCTCGAAGAATACTCCGAAGCCATCCTCAAAGGACAACCGGCTACTGTGACATGGAATGCTCCCACTCAAAATTCGGAAGCTGCAACACCACAAGAAATTGTTGAGCCGGACGTACCTGATTCAACTCCAGTACTTGGAGAACCGGTTCACTCAAACAGTAAAAGGATTTGGCTTGCTATAGTAGGAATAATACTTGCCATAATAGTATTAATACTGATTTTGCCATCAGGTAATAACGATGAAGAAATAATAATTCCTGAAGACAATTATGAGGCAGTTGATACCGTTGTGGTGGTAGAAGATTCTGTAGCAGTTGAAGTAGTTGAGACAACAAAGTCCGATATTCCGGAAGTTCAGCCAACAAAGAAAGAGGAGGTTAAGGCACAACAATCTTCAAAAAAAGATGAGGCAAAGCAATCTGCTAAACAAGAACCGAGTAAGGATAACCACGCCACCTTGCTGAAGAATGCTTTGGCAAATGGTGACTATCAGCAAGTGCAGAAATTGGCAAATCAAGGATATGCTGCCGCTTATGGCCCATTAGCGAAATATTACCTTAACAATCATGATTACCGGACTGCCGAGACCTATGCTAAGAAGGCTAAAGCAGCTGGCTTTAGTGAAGGTGCGAGTGTAATCAAAACTCTCGAAAATTTAGGATATTACGACTAAAATAATACTATTAGGATATGAAAATCAAGCAATTATTAATGATGATGCTGATGATGGGCATCACATTTGGTCTTTCTGCTCAGGACGCTTCTTTTTATAAGAAGTATGCTGACAAAGGCGACAAGGAGGCTATGTACAACTTGGCCATTTGTTATATTAACGGAATAGGAGGAGCCCCGGAGGATATGAATCAGGCAGCTCATTGGCTTACTAAGTCTGCGAAGAAAAATTATGCTCCGGCGCAGGTAAAATTAGCTTATTGCTATATCTTTGGAACGGGAGTTCTTAAAGATTACAAGCAGGCTTGGGAACTTGCTCAGAAAGCATTAAAACAAAATGATCCTTCTGCTCATTATCTTGTAGCTCTGATGTATAAGAATGGAACTTATGTCCCTCAAAACCGTAGCAGATGGCTTCAATACCTCAAAAGTGCAGCGAATTTAGGAAACTCCGATGCACAAGCAGATTTAGGAGTTGCATATCTTTATGGTCTGCCAGAAGCAAATATTCAACAAGATATAAACGCTTCCATACCATGGTTACGTAAAGCCGCAGAGCAGGGAGACGAAAAAGGTAATTATTATTTAGGCGTATGTTACGAATATGGTGCGGGGGTGCCAAAAGATGAGGAGAAATCTCTTACTTACTATTATACTGCTGCTAATGACGGAAATCCTCTAGCTCAATGTGAAGTTGCACAAGCCTACTTAGTGGGTAAAAACGGTCTTAATGTCAATTATGCAGAAGCGATAAAGTACGTTAACGCAGCAATTGAGCAAGAAGAACCTCGCGCATATAAAATAATGGGTGATATATATAATTATGGTCTTGGCAAAGATGAGGATAAAGAAAAAGCTGCAGAATGGTATAAAAGAGCTGCCGATTCTGGAGACATTAATGCTTCGACCAGCTTAGCAGCTATGTATATTTTTGGCATAGGTGTCCCGGAAAACGAAACTAAGGGATTTCAACTATACAAAATCGCAGCAGATGAAGATGATATGTATGGTTTAGGTGGATTAGGTCTTTGCTACGAAAACGGATACGGAGTGCCTAAGAATTTGTCTACTGCTGTCTCATATTACCAGAGAGCCGCGGAAAAAGGACATGATTACTCGAGAAATAGACTTTATCACATGTATCGAGAAGGAATAGGAGTGTGGAAGGATTCAAACAAAGCTATACAATATTTACGTGAGGCCGCAGATAATGGAGATTTGCATGCAATGTATAGGTTGGGTTTGGAATATTGGACTGGAGAAATCGTTCATCAAGAATCTTCAACGGCGATTAAATATATGACTCAAGCAGCTGAAAATGGATATGATTTCGCAGCCGGTGTATTAGGCACCATTTATTATTCAGGTTATCAAAATGTTACAAAAAATTATAATAAGGCCTTTGAATACTTGCGTCAGGCGGTTCAATCTCCCGAAGATATCAATGACAATCTGCTTTCAGAGATTTATCGTGATTTGGCCGCCTGTTACCGATTTGGTCGAGGGACAGAGGTAAACCACAGTTTGGCTTCTTACTATACTGAGCAAGCAGCAAAATATGGAGATGAAGGATCATTTGATGCAGTTAAAGCACTAAGAAATAATTAATTATTATGAAAAAGTTTTTCTTAATCATTATAGTTGCCGTGTTGGGCTGTGTGGCTGTATATGCCGCACAACTCACACCGGCACAAAAAAAGGCAAAAACAGAAATCTTCAATGCCTTAAAAAAGTATGGAACAAACATTTCGGATGACGGAGATGAAACGCTTTCATTCCGATATAACGGCACATTATATCATACTTCCATTCATGCTCTTAATCCTAATACTCTCTATTTAACCTTAGTCGTAGTTTATGGATTACCTGAAGAGTGTATACCCGAAGTTGCAAATATAGCAGCTTTTAATGCAGCGAGCAACAAACCGGTATGTTCCTTTGCTGATGATGATAGTATTATGTTTTCTTGCGAAATGTATGCAAAAGACGCGAAAACATTCATATCTGTATTACCAGACATGCTCCAAGCATTGGAAAGTTCCTCTGATAATTTTCTAACAGAGTATGAAAAGGCCGAGAAAGATTATGTTCCGAACTCAAAAGCAAGTGCTGCATTAGTTACAACTGATGATAATACCTTTATCTATCCTAAAATCGCTTCAAGGGATGACTCAAAATTATATATAGAAAAAGTTACTCTTGACCCTAATTATACAATTCTTGATATGGTATCATACAACGGCGGGGAATATATAAACTGTACAATGAACCGCAATGCTTATATTATGGCAAACGGGAAAAAATATAACCTGATTAAGGCTGAAGGTATTTCATACAAGCCAACATACACTGATTATCCTAATTGGGAATCCGGAAGAGAAGTCTCACTCGCTTTTAAATTATACTTTCCGCCATTGCCCAAAGGGATTACTACTTTTGACTTTATGGAAACTCCATCTTCGACAGATGGTTGGCAGATCAAAGGCATAGAGCTAAAGCATGGGAAGGCATACACAATATCCGGCGATCAAGTAGAAACTGATTATCACACGTGGGATTGTACCGGCATTGAGGTGCAGGATGGTCAAACGATTGTGACTAAAACCGTTCGTCCTAAGCTTAACGGCACTACTATGTATAGTAGTCAAGATGAGTATATCGAGGATGCAGATACTGGCAGAAAATATTATCTTATCAACAGTAGCATCGGTTTTGAAGGTTCTCCCGAAATTTCGTATGATACAAAACCGCTTACTTTCTATGAGGTATATCCTGCACTTCCATCAACTGTAAAAAGAATAAACATCTCTTCAGGCTCACAATATTACGTTAAAGACTTGAAAATCCGATGAAAAAGTTCTTATTACTTATAATTCTTTCCTCCGTTTCTCTTTTAACATGTGCTCAAACCGGCAATGGATATAAGAAGGCTGTCATAGAATTTATGGAGGTTAGCAATGCCAAGGAGTCTACATTCATGACAATTTATGCCACCTATAAGAACATGAACCTTCCAATCGACAATATGGATAAAATGTGCGAGGAAATTGTTGAAGCAATCTGGCCCAATTTAATCAATGGATATACTACTATTTTGCAAGAATATTTTACTCTCAATGAACTTAATGAAATAATAAATTTTTATAAGACACCGACGGGGAAAAAATTTGCAAAGAATAATCCGGAAATCGTTCAAAAGGCAATGGAGTCTGGTATGAATTCAGAGATGATAGATTCCATTCAGCCAATTATCCTCAAATATGTGAATAATTAGTAGATTTAGTCGTTAAACTTTTCCATAAATATCGGAGTCAGCTTACATTTTTGAGTTGACTCCCCTTATTTCAAAAATATGAATAGAGCACTACATATATTATTAATATGCCTTACAGCGCTGTTTTTTTTCAGTTGTGAGGATGGAAATATTACTAAACTAAAAAAGGAGATACACTCAATGAATGCCGTATGTCCTATCAACTATGGATCTGCAGGAGATCTAATTAGTATTAAATATCAGGAGAAAGACAATACCGTCCTGATGTATTATTCATTAAACGAAGAATATTCAAGTCATGTATTCTTGAAGCAAAATAAGAATAACATGATGAAGCAGTTTAGATTGTCTCTATCTAATGATAATTCTCGCCAAATGCTAAAAGATATGGTGAATGCTAAAGCATCGCTGATGATAATTTATAAGTCTCCATCATCCGGTAAATCTATCAAATTTACATTACCTTATGATGAGTTGAAAGAGATTAAAGAGCATCCTTTATCGGAATATGAGATTATGAGAATGATGCTTGAAAATAGTGTCGCAATGCAAAATTCATCTTTACCGAAAAAGTATGACAATGGAATCGTTCTAACGAAAGTATCTATTGTAGATTATAAACTTATCTATTATTATGAAATGGACGAAAACATATATAACCTGACAGATATGAAGAATAGTCAGGCAGAATTGGAAGATGATATGAAGGAGAATCTGATTAATATGCAGACAGATCGGAAGGTTCAGCAAGACTTAAAAACTCTCAATGCATTGAACATGGGTTATATGCATAGATATTATGGTAACTCAAGCAAAAAATTTGTTGACGTAGAATTATCATCTGACGAAGTAAGTCGCTATATTATAAAATAATATAGATTTTTATCTACTTAAAATTGAAGAAATTTTAAATTATAGGTAAATAGTTCACGCTACGATAATAACAGAAACGACCAAGTCTATATGGAAGAGCTAAAAATAGGGGATATCATTAAAGATCGTTATGAACTTGTCAAATTTCTTGGAAGCGGTAGCTTCGGAGAGGTTTGGCTTGCACATGACCAAGTGACCGGGCGAGATGTGGGTCTCAAAATATATCTTAGCCTTGATCCGACGGGTATTGAAGAGTTTCGACGGGAATATGCAAATACAATAGATTTGTCAAGCCCTTATCTCTTGACCCCGGAATATTTTGATGTCCATCATCGCAGACCTTTTCTTGTAATGAAATATTGCGAGCAGGGTTCGGCATCTAAATTAGCAGGAAATATCTCAGAAGAGCAGTTATGGAGATTTATTGAAGACGTTGCAAAAGGTCTTGAGGTATTACACAGCCAACCGGATCCAATCGTTCATCAAGATATTAAGCCTGATAATATCTTGATTGATAACACCGGTAAATTCATGATAACCGATTTCGGTATAAGCAAACGTCTTCGATCCACAATGCATCGTCAATCAAAAAGAGATGTAAGTTCCGGAGCAATGCCCTATATGGCTCCGGAAAGATTTGAAAGCAATCCGAAACTATCTACTGCCTCCGATATTTGGTCATTAGGCGCGTCAATTTATGAACTCGCCACCGGTGAACTCCCCTTCAGCGGTTTCGGTGGCAACATGCAGCGAAATGGCGCAGAGATGCCTTCGTTAAGTGGGAAATATTCTCCAGCCCTTAATGAAATTATGAGGCGTTGCCTAAAAGCTAACATTGTTGAAAGACCCACTGCAAAAGAATTAGCAGAATGGTCTATAAATAGAAGTTTGCCATCTGCCATAACTGGTTCGCTCACCAATAGAGAGCCCAACCAACGTAATACGGTTCATGAATCAAGCTCACAAAATCCAGAAGTCAGAACATCCACTAAAACACGCTGGATTTTCGTTATAATAGCTTTATTTTTGAGTGTTGGAGTATTTTTCTTTTTGCAAAAGAGCGGTCTCAACAAGGTAAGTAATGAGGCCTCAAATAGCTCCTCAGCTGACTCTGTGGTTGAGACGGTTGATGAGATCCACAAACTTTCGGCTGAATATCAAATATTAACGTCAAAAAGTACAATAATAAATGGACAGACAGTTCATTTTTATAAGGGTGCATTCTACTACGGTAAAGATATTTATCCTGTGATGTTATGTTTTGTATCATCGAACGGACAAATTATAACTGCGGTGTATAAAAATGTTAGCTATGGCGGACGGATAGCAATGAATTGCCAATCTATTGGCAATGAGATTAGATTATCCGGTAAAGATGGTAATAATGATTTCTCTATCGTATTATCGTCAGGCGAAGATGTTACACTGTTAGGTACAGCAACTGACGGCAATAAGCGTATGACTGTAAGAATTAAACCAACCTCTGAGAGTTTTGAATTTACAAAAAAATCGGATATACACTTATATTCCTATAAATTAGGGAGTGGAGTAATTTCAATTCCATCTTTTTTAGTAAAAACAGGAGAGACAAATGGAGGCGGAACAATATTTAATGATTCAACTAATCAAATTGAATTGGTTGTTCAAAGATGGTGGGACACTGATATAGGTACATATGTAACATTGCAACATGCAATCTATGGACATGGAACCACACTTCTATCAAAGAATAATTGTGAAGTAGAATCAGGCACTACACGAAATAATCAGATCTATTATTGGAAGGCTTATTTAGACACAAATTCGCTGTCCTCAACTTTATACACTGCAGAAATTACTTACCCGATATCAAGAAGGGAGGAAATGGACGGTTTATTAGCTAAAATATTTAATCCTTTCCCTAATATAAAATGACAGAAATACTAAAATTCTTATACATATACATCGAATTCATTATTCTTAGGTGAATAGTTAGTAATTGATGCCACTTATACTACTCTTGACAGTGAATACTCAGCAGCCGAAATGCTTTACAAAATTGGGGTAAATAAATTAATAATTCACATATTATCTTCAGAAAATAATCTTTTAAATCTTCGAAATTAATAAAATAAATATTTATGTCTAACATTGATAAATGCTCTTGTTGTCGCCTTGACTTCGATACTTGTGGTCATTATGATTACTCAGACACCAAACCTTGTAGCAACTTTGTAATGCCGATTGATAACTCAAAGATGTTTGCTCGGTGGTATAAATTCTCAGGAAGAATTGGACGATTGGAATATGTTCTGACTTTACTCATTTCAGTTGACCTGTATTTTTTTGTCATATTAGGTGTAGGACAAATACTTCAATTTGTCGGTATTACAATTGAAAGTAATACAGGCCTAATCTTCTTTACTTTAGTGGCAATGATACCGTCAGTCTATCTGATGCTCGCTGCCGGTATTAAAAGGACGCATGACACTCGAGTATCAGTATGGTACTCCATCATTCCTGTCGTCGTGGCTTTGTGTCTATTGATTGGCATCATTCCCGGTCTTATTCCTATCCTTATCGGAGTAGCCGGGTGTGTCTATCTCTTTAAGGATACCGGAAAAGATGGGGTGAATGAGCATGGCTCTAACCCCGTGCAGCCATACTCTGATCAGTTAAGATACGATGATTATTGATTTACCTATTAATTGATGCGGTATATTAGTACTGTAGTAATCTTTTAATCTTGTGAATTATGGTTGATAAAATGGTTTGTAAAAACAAAGTAATCGGATATTTGAAATTGATTCCGGTTTTCGCGCTGGTGGCTATCTGTATTATGGCTTGGTCTTGTAAAAGGGCTGATGCGCAAATTTTGGTGTCTCCATTTCCTTATGAGGAATATCTGGAAACAACTGAGGGAGACCAGCTTTCTCCTAATATTGGGGATGACGGTCGTGGATATAATGCTATCAGTAATAAAATCAGGTATCCGAAATTGCCCAAAGATGTTTCGTTGAGTCCGTTTGCCGACACTCTGTTGCTGATGTATAACACCATTATGGCTTACAACACCCTGGTTTACGACTCAAGTACGGCTGACAGGTATATGAACGACACGACTCTCTGTACTGCCCAAGCCAATGCTCTTGATTCAATTAATCTATCCGGCATTAAGAATGAGCGACTTCGAGACGCTATTTTGGCTTGCAGCAAAAAGGAAAGTCAATTCATTAAAAGTGGGGTTCGTCCGAGTGAAGAAGAATATCCTGAAATAGACAAGTTTTATAATGTCTTCGGTGATGTCTTCAATCCTTTTATGGATAATCATTACTCGGGTGAAGAATTCGCTCCGGAAAATGTCGTTAAGGATTATACCACAATTCACCGGAAGGCGATTACTGATACGCTTTCATTCAGAGGTGAATTGCTTAAGCGTGTATGCTCTGAAAAGGATTTTCAGAAGAAATGTGTGCTTGCACGTGAATTTGCATACGCTAACAGAAAAAGCAAAGAGCGCAATGATAAGGAACTTGTAGCAATTATCGACCCTCTACTTCGTGCTAATGAATATTCGCCTCTATTGTACGACCTATGGCTTATGTGGCGCACAGCTTTGCAAAGCAGCATTATAGGCAGCAAAAGCAACTATGGCGCCATGTATAATCTCTTCTATAATGATATGCGCAATCGCGTTGCCATGACATACCTCACTCATCTCTCCGAAAATCCGGACGACAAGGTAGCCTTCAACAAATTTGCCGATCTTGCAATGCAATTCAACATCATCCGTAATAGCCCATGTATGTTTGGCAACAATTCCTTGCTTGATGAAATGTCGCTATATCATGAATGTTTTGACAATGAAGAGTCACCAAAATGACAAAAGACCCAATAACACATATTTTATCAGAGTAGCCGGTCTTGTTGTATGCGGATATTTTGGCTATCTTTGCAAGTAAGAATAATCACTGACATCGGGTGGAAGTTGGCTTTCACCTGATGTCTTGTCTAAGCAAATCCGGAAATGAGATGATGTTGGCCAATATGGACAGAGTAAGTAAAGGCGTATGGGTTTTTCTACTAACAGTATTTAATGTAATATATCCATTTCTTCCTGCGCATGCAGACGAAAGAGGGGATGACTGCAGTGAGAGAATTGACAGTCTGCTTTTCTTGCATGACAGATGCGAACGAGGATACCAAAATCCCGACAGCGCTTCATATTATACCGTCACGGCTCTACAGTTGGCTGAGTCGTGCTTTGGTATTGACAGTAAGGACTATTGCGATATATTCACCGATTACATGATATATGATTGGAGCGACAACAGGAGTATGCTCGTTGAAAATATTTATCCTATTGTTGCACAAATTCTTAATCCTTTTACGTCATGGGTTTGGCGTGCATACTACAGACTTGGCACAGTTATGGATGCGTGTGGTGAGTTAGACAAGGCACAGGATCTATTTGAAAGGGTGATAATGGCCGATACACCTCAACCTAAGCGGATTATGGCTAAAATCTATCTTCAAAAGATCAAACAACAATTAAAAGGGGGCAATCTTGAACGAATGCTTGAACCTCTTTTAGATGAAGTCAAAGCAATAAGTGACAATGAAGAAAGAGCTGATGTGTCATATCTACTTGCAAGAACGATTGCTGAATTTTATTACAAAGAAGGCAATCATGAAAAGGCTCTTGAATTCGTAGGATATGGCGAGCGTCTTGAAGGTCATGTAAGTGCCCGTAAGATCATTATGTTGTTAGACCTTAAATATCATATTCTTCTGGAATCCGACCATATTACAGCGATTGAGTGTCTTGACAAGGCTATTGAAATTGCAGAAAGTGATACAACAGGTGAAGAAGACTCCGATTGGCTGGCTATGGCATTGGTGGCACGAGGAGATTATGCGCTAAATGAACAACTTGATTTTGATGTAGCCTCTCACTACTATTTGATGGCAAATAATCTTAATAATGCTCCCATGGCATTAGATAATCAGGTGAAAAGAGCTATAGCCCGGAGAATGATTTACATGCTTAGCACTGTCGGCGAATATGCCGATGCGATCACTCTTGGAGAGAACATAGTTGCGGCGGCTTGTCGTCATGGTTTGACGGAGACCTCATTATGGTATGTCGCTGATTTGGCCGGTGTCTATATAAAAGCGGGAGAAGCGGAAAAAGCAAAAGAATTGTTGAGCCGTTATTCTGATGCCTTAGCTGACTATCCGGATGCTGCACTTAATATTAATTTGGAATATGCAACATATCTTGTGGCAACAGGAAATGAGCAGGAGGCCATAGGTGTATTGATAGATTTACTTGCTAATCCAAATATCAAAGTGAGTACTAAAATGTGGGCAGAACGTTCGCTTGCAAAAGCTTATACTCTTACCGGCGACGTCAGGATGAGAGATGCGTCTGATGCAGTAAATCAGACCGCCAAAAGACATATAGCCTCACAGTTGCTCTCCATATCCCCCCTGAAAAGATATAATTGGTTGAAATTCTGCGAAGAAGCAATAATTGCTCAGATTGAACTAACAGGTAATGAACAAGCCACTAAAAATGCCGCCGAACTCAATTTATTTAAAAAGAGCTTGTTATTTCGCACGTCCAAACAGATTGAAGACTATCTGTCTCTTCAGCCTGATACTTATGAGGTGATGGCTGACCTGAAAAAAATGAGACTTCAACTACAGGCTTCAATGACATTAGGCGATTCAATATCCACAGCAAACTTGAGACACAAAATTGATGAAACAGAGCAACGGATTGCCAATCTTTATGCGAATGCTGATCTTCTGTTGCACTTGGTGGACGTCGGCATTGAGGATGTTTGCAAGGGATTGGATAATGAGAGTGTTGCGGTTGATTTCTGGTATTTTTCCCTTCGTAATCGTACTCAAATCGGTGCTTTTATTTTCAATAACAGAAATTCTTGTCAATACATACCTTTAATGGAATTTGAAGGTGAAACACCGGACGATATTATGTCTGTTATTTGGGCGAAACTCTTTCCGATTATTGATGGCTACAAGAATGTATATTTCTGCTCAGATGGTAATCTTAATAATTTAGCGCTCGAGTATGCGATATTGGAGGATGGCAGACACATTGATGATTTGTTCAGTCTGCATCGTGTCTTTCATCTTACTCAACTGACCGGTGATTTAGGAGTGGGGAATGAGGTGGTGTTTGTCGGTGTGTCGGACCATAATTCTCCTTATCATGGCGCATCTGTGCAGAGAGGCAATTGGATTGACCTGCCCAATGTTATGGAGGAACTCAGAGTATTAAAACAGAATATTCCAACGGAATCGTTGACCGTATATCTTGATGATACAGCTACAGAAGAAGAAATCAAGAAACTTGATAATAAGCCGGTGACGACAATGCACTTCTCAACTCACGGTGTTTTCAGAGATAAAGCATCCCTGCAGGCATCGGCAGACTCCATAGGGAGTGAGGATTATCATATTGCAAAGCGTATGGCTGTTGTGGGAAAAGAGTCTGTTTCGGCATTGATAATGCGTAGAGGTAATCTTTATTGGAACGCTCCGTTATCAGGAGAGGGAGAAGATGACCTTCTCACTTCTGAGGAAATCGAACTGCTGTCTTTCCCTAAATTGAATCTGACGGTGCTGTCGGCTTGTGACACCGGGCTTGGCGAGATTAACCCTGAGGGGGTCTGGGGCCTCCAACGTGCTTTCCGCATTGCCGGAACTAAGTCGCTTATCTGCTCCCTCACTAAGGTGGATGATTACTGGACTGCACAGTTTATGGATGCTTTTTACCAACATGCTGCAAAGGGGAATAGTATATATGAGGCATTTGAGAAAGCACAGAGGTGGCTCAGACACGAACTGCCGGACAATCCGGAGGTGTGGTCGGCTTTTATACTTATAGAATAATAATGAAAGATATGGAAGAAACATACGAAGATATAGTAAGACGATGGTATGTGAAATTGCGTGGCAATTTCACTCACCTTCTCATGGATAAATACAAAGATAGCAACATGCGGCTCTCTGACGCCGAGAATATTTACCAGGATATTTTCATTGCCATCCACCGCAATATTAGGGAGGGGAGGATTAGCGCTAATTGCGACTGGACCAATTATATAATCCGCGTCGGTCTCAATATGGCCAGCAAAAGATATCGTCAAATCAAAAGTGAGAACACTGTCGATGTTGAGACTCCCGAAGAGACGGATTGGCTTATAGAGAAGTCTAAGAAAATCGACGACACACTGAATCAGCTTACTACTGAGGACGATGAGCCCACGCTTTACAATGACCCCGAAGCGAAGGCTTTATTGGGCGATGAACTGACGCATACTCCCGAACCGTGTGCTTCTATCATACGCATGACATATATCAGTGATATGACTGATGCGGAGATTGCCGAAGATCTTTCTCCTTATAGAGATAACGGAAAACCTATATCCGTTAATGCCAAGGCAGTGAAAGCCCGGCGGTGGCTCTGTATGCAGGATCTGATGTATCGCGTGAAGCTTGCATTGTATCATGCCGGAATTATTGATGTCAAACCTGAAAAGAAAAAGCGCAATGGATAATAATATAGAATTGTACGAGAGATATATCAATAATCAACTGTCGCCAACTGAAATAGAGGAGTTTAACGCTCGTTTGAAATCAGACAAAAGTTTTGCAACCGACTTTCGCATATTTCTTTTCACCATCAAAGGTATTTGTCAGGAGGAAGAACAGAATAACGCTGAATTCGGTCATGCTATGAAAGATATTTCTGAGGAAGACCTTCTTCAGATTATCGGTCGAAAAAAAGAACATAGCCACTTAGCATTTACACGGTTGAAAGAGCGAATTGCATGGGTCACCTCAATTGCCGCAATCCTTGTCGTGGGACTATTCGCAGTCATCAATATGCATAAGGCTGATACGAATAGAGTGGATAATCTGATTGTAGCCTATAACTATATTCCGGAGTCCAACCGGGGATGGGAGACAGTAACTGCAAATGATATTCCATCCCTTATTAAGGCATATCATTCGGCTCCCGATGATGACGTGCAGGCTCAGCAGGATGCCGGTATGCGTCTGGCAATGGCTTATCTGAAAATCCACGACCGCAAAAATGCCCGGAAGATACTCACAGAACTCTCACAGCGTTTTGCTGATGATGAGGACTTTGCCGCACAGTGTCATAACATTCTCGAACAGTTGAAATGACTATGATTCGTCTCTTAATAACTCTATTTATTGCTATAACAGGGTTCGCTCTACACGCTACTGACCGTGCTCTATTAGTCGGTATCGGTAAATACGACAGAGTGAAAACCGGCTGGAGCGAAATACATGGTGACAACGATGTGGCCCTCCTGACCCCACTCCTAAAAAAGCAAGGTTTCAGTGATATTGTCACCCTCACTAACGGACAGGCCACAAAACAAGAAATCGTAAAAGCACTCGTTTCCCTTGCAAACAGATGCCACACCGGCGACAGGGTATACTTTCACTTTTCGGGTCATGGGCAGCCAATCCGGGACGATAACGGGGATGAAGGCAGCTCAAAAAAGTATGATGAGTCTATCATTCCTTACGATGCCTGTCGCGACAGCCGAAAGTTGAACGGCTCGTATGCGGGGCAGTATCATTTGATAGATGATGAATTGTGTCCGTTGCTGGATGCCATCAAGCGTAAGCTTGGCAAGGGGGGAGAACTCTTTGTAGCGGTAGATGCATGTTTCAGCAAAGGGATACAGAAAGATGAGATCACGGATATAGATCCCGAATTACTGAGGTATATCCGTGGCACAAACTACGCTTTCACACCGCCGGGTCGTATCACGGTAAAGTCTCCCAAAGCTTTTTCTGCCGGAGCAAAACTAACCGTGGTGACGGCTTGCAAGGAAAATGAGCGTAACATCGAATATAAGTCTCCAAGCGGTAAAATGTACGGCTCCCTTTCATATTATATGTCCATCCTTCTTAAGAGCGGTGTCGATTTCGACCGTTGGCGCCAATGCTTTCAGCAGAAGAGTTACAATGGACGGGGCATCTTCCAAAAGAGTCAGCACCCCTCAATAGAGATTTTCCCTTAAAAGAGATTTTTCCTTAATATGGTTTACCTTATCTCGTCTTTTGGTATATCATTATATATCAAAAAAAGAAAAAAGTATGAATCAACTTAAACTTAACTTTGATGCGGTGATATCCGGTGAACCTCGCTCGTATATTGTAGAGGTGCCTTATAATGAGGGTATCGTGGCTACCAGTGAGTTTTGTCCCACGGAATTGTTATCAGGCAGAATTGATCTTATGGCGGCAATCAGGGGTGAATCATTGGATAAATTCATGGAGCATTGCAAATTGCAGCTTATAGCCATGTCAAAAATCAATGAAGCGGATACAGAACTGGACCGGCATATCGGTGGACTTATGGCGGTAGTCATGGATCACATCAGCAGGAAGAAGACCATCAATTATGGAGACCTTCTTATCTATATCGATTGTTTCAGCCTGTTACTAAAAGCTGCAGATTTCGACTCTAACGAAATTCGTGAGATATATCCACACGTCGCCAAAACAATCATTAATCTTTATCCGGATAATATAGAAAATTGTAACGTATAAATATTTTTAAGAATAGATAAATTGTCGATATTGTATAACTTTTAGCTTTCTAATATCAATGAAAAAAGTTTTATTAGTATTTGCGGGAATTGCAGTATTCTATATAATTATGTTATGGACTATGGCAAGTATGATTCTTCATAAAGAATATGATAGACCATATGTACCTGTTACTTTGTCAGAGTCTCTAAAGGAAGAAATTAAAAGCAATACCAATAATCTCCCACCATATAAAGTAATGATGTATTGCAAGGATAAAACAAGAGACTTACTGGAATTCTCTACTAAATGCGAACCTTTTAATGACCGCAGGAAGACTAAAATGCATTGTGTCGGTTATGCTCAGGTATTTTGTACGATATGTAATTATGCGTTCAAAATAAATCATATAAAAGGCCATGCAAAACCGGTAGTTGGATATGTAACGTGGAATCGTATAAACTTGAACTCCTTTTCCCAATATTTACCCGAAAGATGGAGAAAGTTTACAAAAGACCACGATTTTGCAGAAGTAACTTGGGAAACAAATTTCAAATGTTATGTTGATCCAACATTAGATAAAGTAAACTTTATCAATTATTAGCCCTTTTAAAAAGATGAAACCGATAGATGAATTAAACCAATTAGTGGCAAATGATAACCTGATAGGTATTATATGCAAAAAAGGATGTGATATAATGTATTATTTATCAAATATCACTGGATATTCTTATGAACAGATAAATATATTTGTATTATATGTGATACAACCTTTAGTTATAATTTTAACTACTTTAATGATTTATATTAAACTTATAAAAGGATCTTGTAAAGCAGATATGATCATATATTCAATTATAATGTTAATATATAGTATCGCAGGATTTAATTTTATTAAACGTATACTTAAATCAGATTGGAATAGTTTAGCAATAGAAAAAATTAATAAAATTCAAGATGTCGCTCATTCTGTCGGATTTAATTACGCAGACTATAATGTAATAGTATTTATAATATATTTTAGTATAAATATAATTTTAAATATATTATTTTATAAATATTGCAAACAATTAAAAGTATTATCATATACATATTGGTTTATACCAGGCACACTATACCTCGCCTTATATGTGTAATTGACCTAAATTGGCCGAACCTAAAAATATACAAGATGAAAAGAATTGCAATCATATTAACAGTCGTGTTTTTACTCTTTTCTATCTGCTGTTGTGTGGCATCACCTTCTTTGAAGGAAGGAGACATTGTATTTCAAATATCGAAAAGCAATCAATCATCAGCTATAATCGCAGCTACAAAATCACCGTGGAGCCATTGTGGAATTATAATAGAGAAAAATGACAAATTATATGTGTTAGAAGCATCAAATGTCGTAAAATTAACTCCCTTTTCAGAATGGAAAAAGAGAGGATTTTTAAATATAGTAGCTAAAAAAAGAGTTTTGGATAAACCGATTAAAATAAAATATAAACATCTGCTGAATATTCCATACGATAAATCCTTCAGACTAAACAATAATAGGTATTATTGCTCAGAGTTGGTCTGGGAAATATATAAGAATCAGTTTAATATAATTCTTGCTAAGCCGCATCCTGTGTCAGATTATAAAATAAATAATCGTAAAGCACTTAAATTAATGAAACAAAGAAATATAACGCCGGATCAATTAGTGATAGCGCCATCTGATATAAGATAAAAAAATATGGAGAATCTAATCAACCTTTTAAATAGATTGTTATAAAATTGAATCCCCGATGGCAGCAACAAAATCCATGCAACGCAAAAGCAACAACTTAGGTTTATTAGTAATAGGTGGTATCATTTCTCTGGCGATAATCGCTTATTGCTTTTCCAAATTGAATTATTACTACGATCCTGACAAGGCTGCTCAATATGCCACCGAGCATGCTAACAGAAAATCGGTATCCTTGTGTGCTGCTTATGTTCGCCGCAGTTTAGAGGCTGGAGGTTGTCCAACTTTTTTTCATCCTAAGGTGGCTTGCGAATACAAAGACTTCTTATTACACCTTGGATTTAAGGAGATACCACAACAAAATAAGAGGGAGATTGGGGATGTAGTCGTCTTCAATGCCGTTAAGAATCATCCATACGGACATATTGCTATATGGAACGGTAGGCAATGGGTCAGTGATTTTAAGCAAAGAAGTCTGTTTGTGGCAAAAGAATACAGTTCAAGGGATGCAACCTTCTACAGATTGAGCAAGGGAAAACACAAAAGGCATTTCTTTCCTTAGACCCCTTCGTTAACATTTTTTGTGGAATGGAATCTAAATATCCATTCGAGTAACATTAATATAAACAATTGGGGACGGCGGGGCGTTATCATAGCAGAGAATGTTAATTTTTAAACACTATAAATTTTTAAGACTATGAAAAAGTACAGATGTGAGGTTTGTGACTGGATTTATGATCCGGCTGTAGGTGATCCTGAGGGTGGCATTGCTCCCGGCACTGCGTTTGAGGATATTCCAAATGATTGGGTTTGCCCGGTATGTGGCGTTGGTAAGGATGACTTCGTTGAAGAACCGGAAGATTAATCCTACGCAAAAACACGATTTAAATCGATTAAATTTGCAGATATGGGTGAAATGTCGTAATTTTGCGACATGAAAAGACACCAATCTAATCATAAGGATATGGTCGTTATCTTAATCAACAGATAGCGAATTGATATAAGGAGGATAACCCTGTATGGGCTTGCCTCCTTTTTTTCTATCTTTATGATGGTCACACCGGCTCGTCTTTCTTCTTACTAAATACTATCTGCAATATGATAATACGCAATGCTTCAATATACACTCCGGAGGGTCTGCAGACTGGTGACGTACTATGCGAATATGGTAAGGTAACGGCCATCGGCAAGAATTTGACGACTGATGATATTGATATCATTGATGCCGAAGGGTTGACTCTTATCCCCGGTCTTACGGATATGCACGTGCATTTCCGCGAACCGGGCTTCTACTACAAGGAGACCATCGCCGGTGGTTGTCAAGCAGCTGAAGCAGGCGGTTTTACATTGGTCTGCACGATGCCCAACGTTAGTCCGGCTCCCGACTCTATCGCTAACCTTCACGAGCAGTTGCAACTGATACTTGAAGCGGACTCTCCCGTCAAGGTATTACCTTTTGGCACGATTACCATGCAGCGAAAAGGACTTACATACCCTGATTACGAGGCACTCGCGCCCTACGTTGCCGGTTTTTCCGACGATGGCTCGGGTGTACAGTCTGAGAAGGTAATGGAAGAGGCTATGCGTCGTATCGCACCGACCGGAAAAATCGTGGCGGCTCATTGTGAGGTAAACTCTCTGCTCGAGGGGGGCTACATTCATAAGGGCGAATATGCTGCCGCCAACGGCCACAAGGGCATTTGCAGCGAAAGCGAATGGATGGAAATAGAGCGCGACATAAATCTTGCCGCCAAGACGGGAGCACGCCTTCACATCTGCCATATTTCCACAAAAGAAGGGGTGGAGTTGGTGCGTCAGGCCAAAGCCGACAATCTGCCTGTCACATGTGAGACGGGTCCGCATTATCTATGGTTTTGCGACCGTGATCTTGAGGACGACGGACGATTCAAGATGAATCCCCCATTGCGTTCATACAGTGATCAGGAAGCCCTCTGCGAAGGGGTGTACGACGGTACCATCGATGTGATTGCTACCGACCATGCACCTCATTCCGTGAAAGAGAAATCCAAAGGTCTTGCCAAAAGCGCTATGGGAGTCGTAGGACTCGAGACTGCATTCGGAGCGGTTTATACCCGTATGTGTCTGCATTACGGTATGCCCTTCAGCAGATTAGTGGAATGTATGTCTACAAGAGCACGCGAAATACTCCGGCTCAAGACATTTGAGAAGGGGGGAATCGAGGTAGGTTCGCCCGTTGACTTTACATTGGTGGATTTGAAAGAGAAATATATTGTCGACCCGACTCAATTCAAAGGGAAGGGGAGAGCTACTCCTTTTGCCGGCATGATGCTTCAAGGGCGTCCGGTAAAAATAATTGTTTAGATTATGGCTGAATTTAAAGAGATAAAAGCGGTCTTTCACGTTGAAGAAAACGAGCCCATCGGCCACAAGACCTATCGGATGCGGCTGGCGGGCGACACGTCTGCCTTCTCGGCTACAGGACAATTTGTCAATGTGGCCGTATGGGGTAAATTCCTCCGTCGTCCTATTTCGGTTTGTGATTATGATGCCTCAGGGCTGACTCTACTGTATGATGTGGTGGGCGCCGGCACTGAGGCGATGACCCACTGGAGCAAGGGTTGGCCGGTGAATTCGCTGATAGCCTTAGGCAACGGTTTTGACACTAATCGCTCCGGAGACAATCCTCTCTTATTGGGAGGAGGAATAGGCATCGCGCCACTCTACGGACTGGCAAAGACGCTGGTGGCACAAGGTAAACATCCTACTGCCATTTTAGGATTTAATAGCGGAAAGGACGTAGTGATGCTTGATGAATTCAGAGCAGTGTGTCCTACATATCTTGCCACGGTAGACGGTACGTATCCTGACGTTCCCGGAGGAGATATCAATGTGACTCAGGGGTATGTCACAGACGTGATTGACAGATACGACTTAGGCGATGCTGCATATTTTTATGCGTGCGGTCCGCTGCCGATGCTCCGCGCTCTTTGCCTCAATCTGAACATCGAGGGTGAAGTAAGCATGGAGTCGCGCATGGGATGCGGCTTCGGTATATGCATGTGTTGCAGTCTTGAGACTAAAGACGGAGCAAAACGTATCTGTAAAGAGGGACCCGTATTCAGAAAGGAGAATTTGATATGGAAATAAATAATAACCCGCTAAGCGTTACGCTCTCAGGCGTGACTCTCCAGAATCCCGTGATCCCGGCCAGCGGTTGCTTCGGCTACGGCTATGAGATGGCTGAGTATTATGATATCGATGTGCTCGGTTCTATAAGTTTCAAGGGCACTACCCGTGAGGCGCGTTTCGGCAATCCTCTGCCACGTGTGGCTGAATGTGAGGCGGGACTTATCAATAGCGTCGGACTGCAAAATCCGGGTATTGACGCTGTAGTCAAGAGCGAACTCCCCAAATTGAGACAATGCTTTCATCAGCCGATTATCGCCAATATCTCAGGCTTTTCCATAGATGAATATGTGGAATGCTGCGAGCGGATTGATAAGGAGGAACAGGTGGCTATCATTGAATTGAATGTGAGTTGCCCGAATGTGCATGGCGGAGGGATGAGCTTCGGCACGTGTCCGGACTCTGTCAGTGAGGTGGTAAAAGCGGTGAAAAAAGTAATCACAACACCCCTCTACGTAAAACTGACTCCAAACGTGACTGATATCGTAGCAGTAGCCAAAGCTGCTGAGGATGCCGGTGCTGACGGTCTTTGTCTTATCAATACCATGCTCGGCATGAGAATAGACGTTAAGACACGCCGCCCCGTTATAGCTAATAAGATGGGTGGATTCTCGGGTCCGGCTATCTTCCCGGTGGCTGTACGCATGATTTATCAGGTGGCTTCGGCTTGCGCTCTGCCTATTATCGGCTGCGGAGGAGTACAGTCTGCCGAAAATATAATTGAAATGATGATGGCCGGTGCATCGGCGGTGGAAGTCGGTGCGGCCAATCTTGTGAATCCTTTTGCTTGCCCTCAGATCATAGAGGATTTGCCCCGAGAAATGCGTAGGCTCGGCATTGAGCAACTAAAGGATATAATAGGATGCGCTTTAACGGCAAAGCCTACTAAATAATGTAACATATTATCGTATCAAATCGAAAAAGAATAAACATATATGAAAAGAGATGTTATCATAGCTTGCGATTTTCCCGATGCAAAAACCACTCTCGACTTCCTGGACAATTTCAAGGAGGAAAAACCTTTTGTCAAGATTGGTATGGAATTGTATTATGGCGCGGGCAATGAGATTGTTAAGGAGTTGAAGCGTCGCGGTCATAAGATTTTTCTTGACCTTAAATTACACGACATACCAAATACCGTTCGCAAGGCGATGCGTGTCCTCAGTGCTCTTGACGTGGATATGGTCAACGTGCACGCTTCCGGCACAAAAGAGATGATGTCGGCTGCTCTCGAAGGTCTGACTCGTGAAGATGGCACCAGACCTCTTCTGATTGCCGTCACTCAGTTGACCTCTACTTCTGAGGAGGCTATGCAGAAACAACTCCTCATCAATTCTTCGATTAATGACACGATAACGCATTATGCCCGTAATGCAAAAGAAGCGGGTCTTGACGGTGTGGTATGCTCTCCGCTTGAAGCCGGTATGGTGAAGGAGGCCTGCGGTGCCGAGTTCATGACCGTAACTCCCGGTATTCGCTTTGCCGATGGTAGCAAGGATGACCAGGTACGCATCACCGACCCCGCCGGGGCACGTAAAATCGGCAGTGATTTTATCGTTGTCGGTCGACCGATAACGGCTGCTGAAAATCCGGTTGAGGCCTACCGCCGATGCGTCAAGGATTTCTGCGAATGAATATTATTATAACAGACAAAACCATATAATTATAATCTCTATGGATAGAGCAACAAAAGTAGCCGAGCAGCTACTCAAAATACAGGCCGTCTTCCTGCGTCCTGACCAACCCTTTACATGGGCAAGCGGCATTAAAAGTCCTATATATTGTGACAACCGACTGATTCTCACTTCTCCGGAAGCCAGAAATATCGTGGAACACGCTATCGCTGACACCGTCAAGGAGTATTATCCGGATGCGGAAGTGCTGATGGGTACTTCCACCGCCGGTATCGCCCACGCTGCCATCGCGGCATACATTCTCGATATGCCGATGGGATACGTAAGGGGAAGCGCTAAAGATCATGGTCGCAACAACAGAATCGAGGGACGACTCACCCCGGGACAAAAGGTAGTTGTCATCGAAGACCTTATCTCTACTGCGAGTAGCTGCATTGATGTGGTAGAGGCTTTGCGTGAAGCGGGTGCCGACGTTCTCGGCGTTGTCTCCATCTTTACATACGGTATGCAGAAAGGACTTGACCGACTCAAGGAGGCCAACGTCGATAATCACTCTCTATCCAACTTTGACACTCTCGTGAAAGTGGCTGTGGAACAGGGATACGTCAAACCTGAAGATGAAGAGAGACTGAAAAAATTTATGTCTAACCCGTCGGATGAATCCTGGATAAATAATTGATAAAATGAAACATCTTATTGATCCAACCGATCTGACCAAAGAGGAACTCCTGGAGATCATAGACCTTGCTCTTGACATAATTGCCGACCGACCGAAGTATGCGGAAGCATGCAAAGGGAAAAAGCTTGCTACTCTCTTCTATGAGCCATCCACGCGCACCCGCTTGTCATTTACAGCTGCAATGATGGAATTAGGTGGCAACGTGCTCGGCTTCTCCGACGCTAAAAATTCAAGTGTTTCAAAGGGTGAGACTTGCGCCGATACCACAAAGGTCATCTCATGCTTTGCTGATATTATCGCCATGCGTCATTTTGAGGAAGGGGCTGCTCTGGTATCAGCCATGAATGCCCGTATACCGGTGATAAACGCCGGAGACGGTTCGCATTCTCATCCTACTCAGACACTTACCGACCTTCTCACTATTCGTCGAGAGATTGGCCATTTCGATAATATTACCGTCGGCTTCTGCGGCGACTTGAAATTCGGACGTACAGTCCACTCTCTTATCAAGGCTCTGTCAAAATTTAAAGGTGTGAAGGTGGTGCTCATTGCTCCCGAACAGTTGCGCCTTCCCGACTATATGAAGCATGAGGTGTGCGACCTTAACGGCATACCGTATAAGGAGGTTGAGACCATGGAGGAGGTGATGCCGGAACTGGATGTTCTTTATATGACCCGTGTGCAGCAGGAACGCTTTCTGGATATGGATGAGTTCGACCGCGTGAAAGACTGCTTCGTGCTCGACTCTGAAAAACTGAAAAGCGCCAAACCCGAAATGAGAATCCTGCACCCTCTGCCTCGCGTGAATGAAATAACCGTAGACGTCGATAACGATCCTCGCGCTGCTTATTTCAGACAGGTGGAGAACGGCAAATTTGTACGTATGGCTCTTATTCTCAAACTGCTTGAATGGAGCAAAGAGGGTAAGAATACACAGTTGATACCGGACGGCACCGTTGTGGGCCGATTCAGGTGTCGCAACAAGCGCTGCATCTCAAATATGGAACATACTGTAGAGTCACTCTTCCGTCCGGATAATGCCCACGAAGGGGAGTGGAGATGTGTCTATTGTGAGTCCAAACCGGAAAACTAAAGATTAGAATAACAGGGCATATCCGGAATTTCAGTGTCTTTAAGATTAGGAAATGAGAAAGGTATTTATCACCGGTGCTACCGGAGTGATGGGGCAAGCCACTCTTAAGGAATTGATGGCTCACCGTGACGAGCAGCAATACGACATCATGGTTCTTGCCCGGCCATCTAAAAAAAACCGCAAAATGCTTGCGCCTTATATTTCTAAAGGTGTTCAGGTGCTGTGGGGCGACTTGCTAGATGAAACGGTGGTTAAAAACGGTGTTGATTGGGCTGATATCGTGCTTCACATCGGCGGTATGGTGTCTCCTTTGGCCGACCAATTTCCGGAAAAGACTCTGAAGGTAAATATCGGTTCTGCCGAGAATATCGTAAAAGCGGCCCAGGCAAAAGAGAAAGATGGTAACGACGTGGCTGTGGTGTATATTGGTTCAGTTGCTCAATACGGACCTCACAACGAACCTAAACATTGGGGGCGCTGCGGAGACAGAATGAATGTCGCGACTTTCGATGCCTACGCTTTATCGAAGGTAGAATCCGAACGGATATTTGCCGAGTCCGGCCTTAAGCGGTGGGTCTCTCTGCGACAAACCGGCATTCTGCATCTAGGATTGCTTGGCAAAGCGAGCGACCCAATTTCCTTCCATGTTCCTCTAAAAGGCGTATTGGAATGGGTAACGGATGAAGATTCAGGACGATTGATGGAACGCGTCTGCCGAAAAGATGTGCCGGAAGAATTCTGGTGTAAATTCTATAATATCGGTGGAGGGGAGAAGTATCGCCTCAATAACATTGAATTTATAACACTGACTTTGTCCTCGCTCGGTTGTCCGCCTCCCGAAAAGGTGTTTGACGCGAGATGGTTTGCCACCGGCAATTTCCATGGCCTATGGTATGAAGACTCGGATATTCTCGAAAATATGTTCCATTTTCGAAGCGATGAAGGACCGACAGAATATTTTGACCGGAAGAAGAAGGATTTACCCTGGTACTTCCGACTGGCCTTTCTTGCTCCGGGCTTTCTGATTAAGGCGATGATGAAGAGGGTGGCCTATAAATCTCCGTTAGGCACGATGTCTTGGTTTGTCAATAACGATGAAAAGCGCATAAAGGCTCATTTCGGCTCACGCGAGGCTTTCAATAATCTACCTAAATGGGAAGATCTGGATATGTCGCATTCATCGGCTATTGCCATACATCGATCACACGGATATGACGAGACCAAACCCATAGACTCACTGAAAGAGGAAGATTTGGGTTGGGCGGCTGCTTACAGAGAAGGGCGTTATCTTGGCAAAAATCAGTGGAGGTGCAAACAGGGTCATAAATTCAAAGCCTCTCCATATCTGATACTAAAAGGTGGCCATTGGTGTCCTGAATGCCTCATGAAAACCTATGGGGGAACCGATCTCTAAAAAATATAGAGAGTAAAGGGGCATGGCAACAGGATTAATTTGGTCAATTCAAAAAAAAAGATTAAATTTGCAGAGGAAATTTGATAACCGACAGGAAATCTTCATTCTTTAAATATGAGGCAACCTCGAAACAAATCCCGATTGCGATTTAATCGCTCGAATCTACGAAGCATAATGCCGTATAGTCAACAGACCGGTATGCTTCCGATGTGTCGAGGTGTGCAGATACGAATGCAGCAATGTAGACCCGTGTGCGTATGCAAGAATGAAAACAGATAGAATAAGAATGGCCGCCAGTCATCTGATGATTGGCGGCTGTGCTTTTTTTAATTATAAAACAGAATAAAGGTAAAATAGAATATAAAGGTATGAAAGTAGGTATTGTAATGGGGTCAGCATCTGACCGTAAAGTAATGGAGGCAGCCTCTGCTATATTAGAAGAGTTTGGAGTAGAACATGAGGTCAAAATCCTCTCTGCTCACCGCACGCCTGCCGCTCTCGAGGAGTGGGTTTCATCCGCTCGTGAACGGGAAATAGGTGTCATAATAGCTGCCGCCGGAGGTGCCGCGCATCTCGCGGGTGTTGTAGCTGCTTATACCACACTACCCGTCGTGGCCGTGCCCATTCGTTCACACGCGCTTGACGGACTTGACTCACTACTGTCAATGGTGCAGATGCCCGGAGGTATACCCGTAGCTACCGTGGCTATCGACGGTGCAAAAAATGCCGGACTTCTCGCCATTGAAATTATGGCTGTGACCGACTCTTCACTCCGCGACAAACTCGATACTTACAGAGCTGAAATGGCCCGCAAGGTGCTTGAATCTAATGAAATTTGATACAATCATGAATGATTACCGCATATTTGTCGAAAAACGTGAGCCCTACCGCGTAGAGGCTGATTCGTTGAGACATGAACTGAATGCCAACCTCAATCTGAATATCCGAGAGTTGCGTCTCGTCTGCGTATATGATATCTTCGGATGTGACAGATCTCTTCTTGACAAGAGCCTCTATCGCGTGTTTGGCGAAAGAGCCACCGACAATGTCTTCTTGCAAGAGGAGTTTGTAAACGAATATGACGGGCATCCTTATCTCGCTGTGGAATGCCTTCCGGGACAATTTGATCAGAGAGCCGCTTCGGCTGAAGAGTGCGTAAAACTCCTTGATCCTTCCGCCACACCGGAAATTCGCTCTGCCAAATTGATGATTTTTGACGACAATGTCTCCGCTGAAGACATGAAGCGAATAGAGCATTATGTCATCAATGCCGTAGAGTCAAGAAAGAAGGATCTTGACGTGCTGAAAGCTCCGGAAAAGGCAACAGCTACAGAAGTGCCGGTGCTCGAGGGTTTCCGTAAGATAAAGCCGGAAGACGCAGAGGCTTATTGCCGCAAAATGGGACTGGCCATGAATGCCGACGACCTGATGGAAGTGGTGGAATATTTCACTCTCGAAGGTCGTGACCCCATGGAGACGGAATTAAGAATTCTGGACACTTACTGGAGCGACCACTGTCGCCATACCACTTTCACTACCAATCTTACAGATATTAAAGTGGAAGAGGGTCTTTCCTCCGACAGCATAACGGAAAGTATAGTCAAATGGAAGGAAATACGCGAGAAACTGGGCAGAACGGAGAAGCCGCTTTGTCTTATGGACTTGGCTACCATTGGCGCAAGATATCTTTGCAATGAAGGTCTTCTTGATGACCTTGAAGTCAGCGATGAGAATAATGCATGCAGCATCTTCGTAGATGTTGACGTGGATGGCAAAACAGAACGCTGGCTTCTTCAATTCAAAAATGAGACTCACAATCATCCCACCGAAATAGAACCCTTCGGAGGCGCATCGACTTGTCTGGGTGGTGCCATACGCGACCCGTTGAGCGGACGTGCTTACGTATATCAGGCCATGCGCGTCACCGGAGCAGGGGATATATGGCAACCAGTTTCCGAAACTATTGAAGGGAAACTCCCTCAGCGCGTCATATCACTTCGCGCTGCCGCAGGATATAGCTCTTATGGCAATCAGATAGGTCTTGCCACAACGCATGTAAGAGAAATCTATCATCCGGGATACGTGGCAAAACGCCTGGAGGTCGGTGCCGTTGTCGGTGCCGTGAAGGCTGAGGATGTAAGACGTGAGAAGCCCATGCCCGGTGATGTGATCCTGATGTTCGGAGGCCGAACCGGCCGTGATGGCATCGGAGGCGCTACCGGCAGCAGTAAGGAGCACACCACTTCCTCTCTTGAAGAGTGTGGCTCGGAGGTGCAAAAGGGTAATGCGCCTGAAGAAAGAAAGATTGAGCGACTATTCCACCGCCCGGAAGTGACAAGACTGATAAAAAAATCAAACGACTTCGGAGCGGGAGGTATCAGCGTGGCTATCGGCGAACTCACCGATGGTCTTGATATCTATCTCGACAGAGTGCCCACTAAATATTCCGGACTTAATCCTACCGAACTGGCAATCTCCGAATCGCAAGAGAGAATGTCGGTGGTAATAGAGCCGAAAGATATCGAGGAATTCAAAAAATACTGCGCTGAAGAAAATATCGAGGTGACTCATGTGGCTGACGTCACTGACACTCGCCGTATGAGAATGTATTATGACGGCAAACTCGTGGCAGACCTGTCAAGAGAATTTATCGACAGTGCCGGTGCGCCTCATTTTGCAAACGTGGTGATAAAGACCATTGAGGATGTCAATCCTTTGAAGCGTAATCTCGAAGGCAATACCCTCGAGGAAAAGATGCTCGCCAATATGGCTTCGGATAATGTCACCTCACAGAAAGGCCTCATCGAAATGTTCGACTCAAGCATTGGCGCTTCAACCGTGCTCATGCCTTTCGGCGGAAAACGTCAAGCTACTGAGACACAGGTTTCAGTACAGAAACTGCCGGTGGATGGCTACACTGATACTGCTTCCCTGATGGCTTTTGGATATAATCCGTATCTCACATCGTGGAGTCCCTATCACGGCGCCTCTTATGCCGTGGTGGAGGCTATCTCCAAGGCTGTTGCAGCCGGTGCAAGATATGAGGGAATGCGTTTCTCATACCAGGAGTATTTTGAGAAAATGACCTCACCGCAAGCATGGGGCAAACCCTTGGCGGCTCTTTTGGGTGCGCTTGAAATGCAAACTGCTTTCGGACTTCCGGCCATCGGCGGCAAGGACTCTATGAGCGGCACCTTCGCAGACCTTAACGTACCTCCGATGCTTATGGCTTTTGGAGTAGCTACGGTTGATGCTAAGAATGTAATCAGTCCTGAATTTAAGTCTGCCGGTCATGGCATCTATCTTATAGAGGCTCCCCTGAGAAAAGACCTTTTCCCGGACACTGAGGGAATGAAGAAGATATTCAAGGATGTGGCCGACTGGATCGAGTCAGGCAAGGTCATCTCTGCATATTCTGTCACTAATGGAGGTATTGCAGAGGCTGTTGCCAAAATGGGCTTCGGCAATATGATCGGTGCTTCTTTGTCTTGCGCTCCGGATAGTTTATTTGACTATCGTCCCGGTTCCATCGTAGTGGAAGCAACAGAAGAACTTCCGCTGCCGGCAGTAAAAATCGGTGAGACCATTTCCTCTCCCGCAATTAATATAGCAAATGAGTCTGTGGATTTGGCAGCTCTTGAAGATGCAAATATCGGAAGACACAGTACCATCTACCCTGTAAAAAGTGGTGTAGAAGGCGAGGCTCCTGTCTCTTCTTCAGATGCTTTATCGAATCTGCCCGAACATGAATGCATACAGACTCCATTGGTATATCTTCCGGTTTTCCCGGGCACTAACTGCGATTACGATATGATTCGCGCCTTCCGTCGTGAGGGGGCTGAAACATGCACATCTGTTTTCAGAAATCTTACACCGACTGACGTAGACGACTCTGTAGAGGAGATGGTGTCTTACATCGATAAATGTCATATCTTGGCTTTCAGCGGCGGTTTCTCAGCCGGCGACGAACCGGATGGCAGTGGCAAATTTATCGCTTCCGTCATACAGAATGAAAAGATTAAAGGTGCTATCGAAAGGTTGCTTGCAAGAGGTGGCCTCGTGTTAGGTATCTGCAACGGTTTCCAGGCTCTCGTAAAAAGCGGACTCCTGCCTTACGGACGTATCGGCCAACTGACGCCGGAGAGCCCGACTCTTTTCCGCAATGATATCAACCGACACATTTCTCAAATAGTCTATACAAGAGTATCGAGCATAGCATCCCCCTGGCTGGACGGATTCAAACTCGGTGAAATACACGCTGTGGCTGCTTCTCATGGTGAAGGTAAGTTTACATGCTCGGAGAAGATGGCTAAGCAATTAGCTGAGGCAGGACAGATTGCCTTCCAGTATGTAAATCCCGATGACCAACCGACTATGACCTCTCCGTATAATCCAAACGGTTCGACCTTCGCTATCGAAGGCATTATAAGTCCGGATGGTCAAATACTCGGTAAGATGGCTCACAGCGAAAGATTTGCCGACGGTCTGATGAAGAATATCGAGGGCAACAAGAATCAAAATATTTTTGCAAATGCCGTCAATTACTTCAAAGGTAAAAAATAAGAAGAGAACTTAAAGAAAGCTCATATTTAAATAGTTAATAATCTAATAAAACCAAATACAATGAAACAAGGAGAAATGCTCTACGAGGGCAAAGCAAAACAAGTGTTCGCAACAGATGAAAACGACAAAGTGATAATCCACTATAAGGATGCGGCCACTGCTTTCAATGGTGAGAAAAAAGCTGATATTGACAATAAAGGTCGTCTCAACAATGAAATCTCCACTATAATCTTCAACCGTCTGAAGGAAGCCGGCATACCGACTCACCATATAGAGACTCTTAATGATCGCGACCAACTTTGCTACAAGGTTGATATCGTACCTCTTGAGGTAATCGTCAGAAACGTTATCGCCGGTTCTATGGCAAAACGTCTCGGCATCGAGGAGGGCACACCTGCCAAATCCACTATCTTCGAGATATGCTACAAAAATGACGATCTCGGCGATCCGCTGATTAATGATCATCATGCTGTAGCACTCGGCGCGGCCACATACGAGGAGTTGGCTGACATCTACGACATGACAGCTCGTATCAACAAGGTGCTATGCGACATGTTTGCAGAAATCGGCATTCGCTTGATAGACTTCAAAATTGAATTCGGCCGTAAAGAGGACGGCACTATCGTGCTCGCTGATGAAATTTCTCCCGACACTTGCCGACTCTGGGACGCCAAAACCAACGAGAAACTGGACAAGGACCGTTTCCGCCGTGACCTTGGCAACGTCATCGAAGCTTACGAAGAGATTGATGCTCGTCTTAATAAACTCAAATAATCTTGATAGATGTCTAAGAGTTATGAATCTTCCGGCGTAAATCTTGAAGCCGGATATGAGGTAGTAAGCCGTATAAAAAAGCATGTCAAGTCTACCGACCGTCCCGGAGTGATGGGCAATATCGGTTCATTCGGCGGCATGTTTGACCTCGGCTCTCTGGGCTATGAACATCCTGTTCTGGTAAGTGGCACTGACGGTGTCGGCACTAAACTCAAGATAGCTTTTGCTACCGGGATTAATGATACAATCGGCATTGATGCAGTCGCCATGTGTGTCAATGACGTATTGGCACAAGGCGCGCAACCTCTGTTCTTCCTCGACTATGTGGCCGTAGGCAAGAATCACCCGGAGGTTGTAGAGGCTATCGTGGCCGGTGTGGCAGAAGGTTGTCGTCAGGCAGGATGCGCACTTATCGGAGGTGAAACAGCCGAAATGCCCGGTATGTATGACGAAGAGGAATATGATATTGCCGGATTTACTGTCGGGGCGGTAGAAAAATCCAAACTGATAGATTGCTCCAAAGTAAAAATCGGAGATGTGTTGATTGGTATACCCTCCACAGGTGTGCATTCAAATGGTTTCAGCCTCGTGCGCAAAATTGTGGCCGATAATAATCTCTCTTTTTCAGACACTCTACCCGAGACAGGACTGCAGACCCTCGGAGAAATGTTGCTCACACCGACGCGCATCTATGTAAAACCCGTGCTGGATGTCATCAATCAAGTTGACGTGCATGGCGTGGCTCATATAACCGGAGGTGGCTTCGACGAGAATATTCCCCGTATCCTCCATGAAGGTCAAGGTGTGGAAATAAAAGAAGGCTCTTGGGAGATTCTTCCGGTATTTGCATTGCTTGAGAAATATGGTAAAATTCCGCATCGTGAGATGTTCAATATCTTCAATATGGGTATCGGTATGGTCCTCGCTGTTGATGCTTCCGATGCTGATAAGGTGATTGAGATATTGAGCAAACATGGCGAGAAGGCTTCTGTAATAGGAAAAATCATAGAGGGCTCCGGCGTGGAGATTATAAATAATTAAATTTAAGTTACTGCACGTCAAGCGGCAGAAACACTTAAGAAAACAAGAAAAGTGAAAGCACTTATAAGCGTATCAGATAAGAGGGGAGTGGTAGAATTTGCAACCGCTCTCAAGAGTATGGGGTGGGAGATAATTGCCACCGGGGGCACTATGAAGGCTCTGCGCGATGCGGGTCTTGAAATCACTAATATCAGTGACGTCACAGGCTTTCCGGAGATTTGCGACGGCCGTGTAAAGACTCTGCATCCTAAAGTGCATGGTGGCCTGTTGGCTCGACGTGACATCGCAGAGCACATGGCAGCCCTGGAAGAAAACGGCATCGAGACCATTGATATGGTTTGCGTTAACCTCTATCCTTTTGAAGCCACAATTGCCAAAGAGGGAGTGACAATGGAAGATGCTGTTGAGAATATTGACATAGGCGGCCCCTCGATGCTTCGCTCTGCTGCCAAGAATTTCCGCGACGTGACCGTAGTATGTGATCCTAACGACTATGAGGGCATACTCGCTGAAATACGTGAGAACGGCAATACCAATCTTGACACTCGCTTGCGTCTGTCAGCCAAAGCCTATACTCACACTGCAGAATACGACAGCCATATCGCCACTTACATGCGTAAAGCTGCCGGACTCAATGAGAAACTTTTCCTTACTTTTGACGCTGTGCAGACTCTGCGCTACGGCGAGAATCCTCACCAGCAGGCGGCATTCTATCGCGCACCGGGTGAGGTGTCATATTCAGTCGCATACGCTCGTCAACTCGGAGGTAAAGAACTTTCCTACAACAATATTCAGGATGCCAATGCAGCACTCCAGATTGTAAGGGAATTTTCCGAGCCTTTCTGTGTAGGTTTAAAACACATGAATCCCTGCGGAGCGGCCGTAGGAAAAGATCTTAAAGAGGCTTGGACTCGCGCATACGAAGCTGATAAGGTAAGTATTTATGGAGGTATCGTGGCCATGAACCGCCCTCTTACTGCGGAAGTGGCTGCTTTGTTAAAGCCTATTTTCCTGGAAATAGTGATGGCTCCGGCTTTCGAACAGGATGCGCTTGAAGTGCTCGCCGGAAAGAAAAACCTGCGTCTGCTCGAAGTGCCCATGGATAATAAGCGTGAGCCTCAGAAGCAATATGTGGGCGTTACCGGAGGTCTGCTCGTCCAAGATGCCGACGTCAACTGCATTGAGGTTACTGAGGAGATGTGTGTCACTGAACGTAAACCGACTGCCGGCGAACTTGCTGACATGAATTTCGGATGGCGTATAGTGAAGCATGTCAAGTCTAACGCTATTTGCGTAGTGAAAGACGGAATGACATTAGGAGTAGGAGCCGGACAAATGAATCGTGTCGGCTCTGCAGAAATAGCTCTTCGTGAGGCTCAGGCTGCCGGCCATACTGAAGGTCTCGTGCTTGCATCCGATGGTTTCTTGCCATTCGATGATACGGTAGAATTGGCTGCTAAATATGGCGTCACTGCCATCGTGCAACCGGGTGGCTCTATCCGCGACAACGATGCTATCGCTAAAGCCAATGAAAAGGGTATTACAATGCTCTTCACGGGTATGCGTCATTTCAAACATTGATTTTTGATAACGAAATGAAGGATAAAAAGGTACTTGTAATCGGCAGTGGAGGTAGGTGTCATGCTATTGTATACGCTCTTTCCCGCAGTGAAAGGGTAGGCCAAATATATTGCGCACCCGGTAATGCCGGCATTGCTACACAAGCGGAAAATATTCCTGTCAGTGTGACTGATACTGCCAAATTGGCGGATTTCGCCGAGACCAGCGGTATTGATCTAACTATTGTAGGACCGGAAGCTGCACTGGCCGAGGGCATCGTGGATGAATTTCAAAACCGTGGCCTGAAGATTTTCGGCCCCACAATGTCTGCCACTCGTATTGAAAGCAGTAAGGAGTTTGCCAAACGTCTGATGATGAAATATCATATCCCCACAGGTGATTATAAGGTATTTACATCATTTGCAGAGGCACGTGACTACGTGCTCAACCGTCCGTTGCCCACCGTTATCAAATATGACGGATTGGCTGCCGGAAAGGGTGTCGTGGTAGCTACTACTTACGAAGAGGCAGAAAACGCACTGCGTGATATGCTTCTTGACGCTACTTTCGGTGATGCAAGCGTGCTGGTGGAAGAATTTCTTAATGGACCTGAATTTTCACTTATGTGTCTGGTGAATGGCAGAAAGGTCTACCCCTTGGCTCCGGCACAAGATCATAAACGTGCTTACGATGGTGATAAGGGACCAAACACCGGTGGAATGGGGGCTTACAGTCCCGTGCCGTTCGTCACTCCGGATGTGCTCGATAAAGCTTTACACGACATAATGCAGCGCACCGCTGACGCTATGTGCGATGAAGGAGTGCCTTTCACCGGCGTGCTCTATGGAGGACTGATACTCACCGAAGATGGTCCTAAAGTAATAGAATTTAACGCGCGGTTCGGCGATCCGGAAACGGAAGTTGTCTTGCCTCGTCTGGAGAGTGATATATACGACCTCTTTGAAGCTGTGCTTGAAGGGAAAGAATTTACCACACAATGGAGTGATGACTGCACATTAGGTATTGTGCTTGCAGCCGACGGCTATCCCGGCAAATATAACAAAGGTATCAGTATTAAAGGTCTTGAAGATAGCGATGCCATCATTTACCACATGGGTACTAAAAAAGATAGCGACGGCTATTCTTCAAATGGCGGCCGTGTGCTTATGGTGGTCGGAAAAGGAGACACCCTGCTTAATGCAAGGGAAAAAGCTCTCGAAGCGATTAATCAAATAGAGGCTCCGGGACTCTTCTACCGTAAAGACATCGGACATCAAGCCATTAAGTAAAGCAGAAGGGGTAGAACGGCGTCACATTCGATGCCTCCAACTCTTAATTCTCAAAGAAAGTAATAAATGCAATGATAATAAGCGGAAAGGAATTAGCCAAAGAGATTAAAGAAAACATAACACGCAAAGTGGCGAGCTATAAGGTGGAATATGGACGGGAACCGCATCTATCGGTAATTCTTGTCGGAGATGACCCCTCCAGTCATCAATATGTCCGCTCTAAAGGCCGTTATGCCGGCGAAGTTGGATTTTCGCATGAGGAAATCATACTGCCGGAATCGGTGACAGAGGCTGAACTGATTGAAAAAGTGGAAGAACTGAACCAAAATCCCGGTGTCGACGGCATTTTAGTGCAGTTGCCTCTACCTAAGCACATTCGCAAGCACCGTGTCATTGAAGCAATTGACCCGGGCAAAGATGTGGATGGTTTTCAATCAAAAAATGTAGATGCTCTCTGGCATAAACTCCCCGGCACTCGCGCCTGCACTCCTAAAGGTATACTCAAATTGCTTGACAAGGCCAACGTGGAGATTGCCGGCAAACATGCAGTAGTGATAGGAAGAAGCAATATTGTAGGCTTCCCCGTAGCCAAACTTCTTCTGGATCGCAACGCTACAGTCACTATTGCCCACCGTCACACACAAAATCTGGCTGACATCACTCGTCAGGCTGATATCCTCGTTGTGGCTATCGGCCAACCGCGACTTATCACGGGTGAGATGGTAAAAGACGGAGTAGCGGTGATAGACGTGGGCATCACACGTGATGTGGAAACCGGCAAATATTTCGGAGATGTAGATTTCGAAACAGTAAGCCCTAAGGCTTCAGTTATTACACCGGTGCCCGGTGGTGTTGGTCCGATGACTATCGCATGTCTTATGGAGAATACGCTGGATGCATACGTCAAGCACATGGAAGCCTGATGCCTTGTGACCCGATTTATAAGAGATTCTAAAAATAATTAAGAATAACGAAAATAAGTACGCTACTTGGGCGTGCCTCACAGAATAAAATATGATAGAGAGATACAGTCGTCCGGAAATGGCAGCTATCTGGACAGAAGAAAACAAATTCAACGCCTATCTGAAGGTGGAATTGCTTGCTGCCGAAGCATGGCGTGAATTAGGCGTGGTGCCGGCTGAGGATGTTGAAAAACTTAATGCCAAAGCCTCTTTCAATATCGACCGAATAAAGGAGATCGAACAGCAGACTCGTCATGATATCGTAGCCTTTACGCGCACCGTAAGCGAGTCGCTCGGAGAAGAGAGAAAATGGGTGCATTACGGCTTGACTTCCACCGACGTCGTGGATACCGCTAATGGATATATCTATTCGCAAGCAAATAAGATTTTACGTCGCGACCTGGAAGAATTTATTGAGATGCTGAAGCGTCAAGCTCTGCGTTTCAAGAACCTTCCCTGCATCGGCCGCACACATGGCATACATGCTGATGTCACCTCATTCGGTCTTAAGTGGGTATTATGGCTCGAAGAGATGCGTCGCAACCTTAAGCGTTTCGATGAGGCTGCCCGTGGCATAGAGGTCGGCAAAATAAGCGGCGCGGTAGGTAATTTTGCCAATATACCTCCTTTTGTACAGGATTATGTATGCGAACACCTCGGCATTGCTTCTGCCAATATCTCCACTCAAGTAATACAGCGCGACCGCCACGCTTATTATATGGCTACATTGGCGATTATAGGCTGCTCACTTGAACAGATGGCCATGGAACTGCGTAACCTGCAACGCACGGAGGTGCATGAAGTGGAAGAATCATTCGGTAAAGGCCAAAAGGGTTCGTCGGCTATGCCTCACAAGCGTAATCCCATCTCCTCGGAAAATATCTGCGGCTGTGCTCGCGTGTTGAGAGGATATATGTGCACGGCATACGAAAACGTGGCTCTATGGCACGAGCGCGACATCTCTCATTCAGCCACTGAACGTATCATCATGCCGGATGCTACTACTCTTCTTGACTATATGCTCAACAGAATGAAGGGTGTGCTCGAAAATCTCGTGGTGTTTGAAGACAGAATGATGCAGAACATCTATCTTACAAATGGAGTGATTTTCGCACAGAGAGTCATGAACGCATTAATCGACAAAGGATTTGTGCGCGAAAAGGCATACGACACTGTTCAACCCGTTGCTATGGCTGCCATGGCTCAGGGACTGCCGTATAAGGAACTGCTAAAGCAAAATGACGTGGTGATGTCCACTCTTACAGAGGACGAACTGGAAGCTTGCTTTACTCTCGACTACTATCTGAAAAATGTAGACTTTATCTATAAACGTAACGGACTGGAATAAGAAAATGTCGGAAAGATTGGTAATAATAGGGTCGCAATGGGGCGACGAGGGCAAAGGTAAGATTACTGATTACTTTGCTTGCAAATCTGATATGGTGGTGCGTTATCAGGGAGGAAATAATGCCGGACATACCGTAGTGTTTGACGGACACAAATACTCTCTCCGCTCGATACCTTCAGGCATCTTCAATCCCCATACTGTCAATGTAATGGCCAACGGCATGGTAATCAATCCGGAGTCGGTGGTCAAGGAACTTGAAATTCTCCATGAGAAAGGTGTCACTGACTATCAGCTGTATATCTCAGATCGCGCAGCTATGGTGATGCCATGGCATTCCGTGCTCGACGGGGCATACGAGACTGGTAAGGGCGATGCTAAAATAGGCACTACACGCAATGGCATCGGTCCTTGCTACAGTGATAAATATGCGCGTATCGGATTGCGGATGGGAGACCTCCTCGAGCCGGAATACTTCGCAGAGAGACTGAAAGCTGCTATAGAAGTGAAAAACCGTGAATTGAGAAGCTACGACCTTCCGGAGTTCGATTTTCAGGAGGTTTACGACCGCTATATGCAGTTGGCCGAGAAACTCGGAAATATGATATGCGACACGTCTGCTCTTATCAATAAGGCTCTTAAAGGGAATGGAAGAATTTTATTCGAAGGGGCACAAGGCATGATGCTTTGCATAGACCATGGCACTTATCCCTACGTCACTTCATCCACGCCATCTGCCGCGAGTGTGCCTGTCGGAGCCGGTATATCTCCTAAATGGATAGACAACGTGCTGGGCGTAGCCAAATCTTACTGTACCCGCGTTGGAGAGGGTCCCTTCCCTACGGAACTCTTTGACGATCGTGCTCAAGATATTCGAGAACGCGGCCATGAATATGGCACAGTCACGGGGCGCCCGCGCCGCATTGGCTGGTTTGACGCTGTCGTAGCCCGATATACCGGAGAATTGGCCGGCATCGACAACTGGGCTCTAATGCTCTTTGACGTGCTCAGCGGTCTTGATAAGGTGGCGGTATGCATCGGTTACGACTGCGAAGGGGAAATTCTGCAGTCACCTCCCTCCACTATTGCACGGCTTGCAAAGTGCAAACCTGTATTGATAGAAATGGATGGCTGGAAAGAGGATATCACAGGAATTAAATCCTTTGATGAACTCCCGGACGCTGCAAAGGCTTACGTTCGCAAAATCGAAGAGGTTACCGGTATTCCCGTTGGAGTAATCTCAGTAGGTCCCGACCGTAAACAGACCATAGTCATCAATCCCAAATTGAAAGAATACTGCAAATAAAAGGGGAGACCTTCTCTTTTCATTAAAAAAATAAAAGATATGTCATTTACAGAAGAAAAAATAGCACAGGAAGGCTTGACCTTTGATGACGTGTTGCTCATACCGGCATTTTCAGATGTCACTCCCAATATGGTGAAATTGGGCACACGTTTCTCACGCAACATCAATCTCAACATACCGATGGTATCTGCCGCTATGGATACCGTTACAGAAAGCGAAATGGCAATCGCCATTGCCCGTGAAGGCGGTATAGGAGTGATTCATAAGAACATGTCAATAGCCGCTCAGGCTGCGCAAGTGCGTAAAGTAAAACGCGCCGAAAGCGGTATGATCTACGATCCGGTGACTATCACCGGAGAACGCACTGTCGGAGACGCTCAGCGACTGATGGCTGAAAACCATATCGGCGGAATACCCGTAGTGGATGCAGAAAACCGTCTTATCGGTATCGTAACCAACCGAGATTTGCGTTTTCAGAAAAATGTAGATATTCCTGTCAGTGAAGTCATGACCAAAGATAATCTGGTCACCACTGATAATCCGAGTCTTGAGCACGCTTCCCAGATACTGCTCGAGCATAAGATTGAAAAACTCCCGGTAGTAGACAAAGAAAATCACCTGATCGGACTTATCACTTATCGTGACATAACTAAAATACAGGATTACCCGAATGCTTGCAAAGACAGCAAGGGCCGGCTGCGAGTAGCTGCCGGTGTAGGTGTGACATCTGATACACTTGACCGTGTAACAGCGCTCGTAGAAGCCGGTGTAGATGCTGTAGTGATTGATACTGCACACGGCCATAGCGTAAATGTGGTAAATACTCTTAAGAACGTAAAGGCTGCATTTCCAAATCTTGACGTGCTCGTCGGTAATATTGCTACTGCCGAGGCTGCTGAATATCTTGTGAAAGCCGGTGCTGACGGTATCAAGGTAGGCATAGGTCCCGGCTCCATCTGCACTACTCGTATCGTGGCAGGCGTCGGTGTGCCTCAACTTACGGCCATCTTCAACGCGGCCAAGGTGGCACATGCACACGGGGTGCCCGTAATTGCTGACGGCGGTCTCAGATATTCCGGCGACATAGTAAAAGCGATAGCTGCCGGCGGCGACTGCGTGATGATGGGTTCTATGCTGGCAGGCGTGGAGGAATCTCCGGGTGAGACTATCATCTACAACGGACGTAAGTTTAAGTCATATCGCGGTATGGGCTCTATTGAGGCCATGCAGGCCGGCTCTAAAGACCGCTATTTCCAGAATGAAAAGACTGACAGCAATAAGTTTGTGCCGGAAGGCATCGTAGCCAGAGTGCCATATAAAGGCACACTGAGTGAAACCGTTTATCAGCTTATCGGAGGACTCCGTAGTGGCATGGGATATTGCGGAGCAAAAGATATAGCTGCTCTTCACGATGCAAAATTCGTGCGCATCACTTCTGCAGCGGTTATTGAGAATCATCCTCATGACGTGACAATCACAAAAGAGGCTCCCAACTATACACGAGGACAATAAGCAATTACATAATTCGATATGGAAAAAATACTAATATTGGATTTCGGTTCGCAATACACTCAATTGATAGCACGTCGCGTGCGCGAATTGAACGTATATTGCGAAATACATCCTTTTAACAAGGCTCCTCTTCCGGATGCTGACGTAAAAGGTGTGATTTTATCCGGTTCACCTTTCAGCGTTCGCGACCCGGAAGCTCCGAAGCCTGACCTTTCTCCCTACAAAGGCAAACTACCTCTGCTCGGAGTATGCTACGGAGCGCAACTCCTTGCATCTGAATATGGAGGCACCGTGCAAGGCGCTCCCAGTCGTGAATACGGCCGAGCTATGCTTACCATCGACAATCCGATTGATCCGTTGATGCATGGATTGCCTTCGCCGACGCAGGTCTGGATGTCGCATGGTGATACTATTACTGCTGTGCCTGAAAACTACGAGATAATTGCATCTACCGACAACGTGCGCGTTGCTGCATATCATATCGCGGGAGAAATGACTTGGGGCATTCAATTTCATCCGGAAGTATTTCATAGCACGGATGGTCCGAAACTTCTCTCTAATTTCGTGATGGATATATGCGGATGCTCCGGTCTGTGGAGTCCCGCTTCATTCATCGAGACAACGGTGGCCGACCTCAAAAAGAAACTTGGCAATGATAAGGTAATCCTCGGTCTCTCCGGTGGTGTTGACAGTTCTGTAGCAGCCGTTCTTCTCCATAAGGCTATCGGCGACCGCCTTCACTGTATTTTCGTAAACAATGGCCTTTTGCGCAAGAACGAATTTGAGGATGTACTCGCTTCTTACAAAGGCATGGGGCTCAACGTCACCGGCGTCGATGCATCTGAAAGGTTCTATAATGACCTTAAGGGCGTAACGGATCCGGAGAAAAAGCGCAAGATAATAGGACGCGATTTCGTTGAAGAATTCAATGATGCAGCCAAACGTATAGAGGGCGCATCTTGGCTGGCGCAAGGCACTATCTACCCTGACGTTATCGAGAGTGTAAGCGTCAACGGTCCATCGGCCACTATCAAATCTCATCATAACGTAGGCGGACTTCCGGAGGATATGCACCTTCAGATTGTAGAGCCTCTTCGTCTTCTCTTCAAGGATGAAGTGCGCCGCGTAGGGCGCGCTTTAGGCATCGACCCTGCGCTGTTAGGCCGTCATCCTTTCCCGGGACCGGGCTTAGGCATTCGTATCCTCGGTGAAGTGACTCCGGAAAAGGTGAGAGTGCTACAAGAGGCTGACAAAATATTTATCGACGGACTGCGTGAAGCCGGTCTATACGACAAAGTATGGCAGGCGGGCGTAATGCTCTTGCCGGTGCAAAGCGTTGGCGTAATGGGCGATGAGCGCACTTACGAGAGCTGTGTAGCTCTACGCGCAGTAGTCTCCACCGACGGTATGACTGCCGACTGGGTACATCTTCCCTACGAATTCCTGGCAAAGGTCAGCAACGAAATCATCAATAAAGTGCGTGGCGTCAACCGCGTAGTCTACGATATCTCCTCCAAACCCCCGGCAACAATCGAGTGGGAATAACCCCCAACCCCGCAAATGCACACTCCAAATATACAATCCACGGCAACTGCCTCAGCTGCCGTGGATTATTAATTAAGGTAATTCAAATATCCTTCCGAATAACTCTATGTAAAGCCTCAACTTGAGACACAATTATATAGCAACTTTACGGATAATTCCTTTTTGGCGGATTATGTAAAGTCCGGAAGCGAGACTATGAGTTGAGTCAACTTTCATGCCTGACAATGTATAGATTTCAATATCAGGATCATCGAAGTCTACTGGTTCTGCTTCACCCATTGTCGTGTCAGCAATTTGTTCTACTCCGGAAATACTCATCTTGCGATAATCCCAAAAATATTTCTTCCATGTATTATAATAATCCTCGATGCTACTATCATCCGGTATGAAAACCACAGCATCTTTTGAAATACCCGAAAAAGTATTGTCCTCACATAGGGGAGGAGTGACGCAATGAGAATAGATAGAGTTAATATCAGAACAATCTTCAAAGCAATAGCCGCCAATGTTTTTTACCCTCGCACCGATTGAAATAGACGTGAGATTACAGCACTCTATAAAGGCTTTACTTCCAATTTCTGTAACTGATTCATCAATAGAAAAAGCACCTTTCAAGTCAGGTGAAGCAAAGATCAATACTTTTCTTAAGTCATCATAATCACCATATAAAATATTATTATCAAAGTATGTGCTTAAGTAATCTTCGTAAGGTATGCCTCCAATATAATCTTGGAAGACATTATTAAATGCTTTTGGGTAAGCGATCTTTTTTAATGATTGACAATTACTAAATGCATTATCACTAATGGTGGAAACAGAACTGGGAATAACCAGACTCGTCAATTGAGAGCTACAAGAAAAAGCATTCTCTCCTATTGAGTAAATTGAGGAAGGAATTAAGTAAAGCCCGGATATTGAAATGGGTGCAAATATTATTTTAGATTTATATTTATTATATATCCAACCACTTTCGCAAACAGCATCTTGTGGGTCATATTTTATAACATAAGGTGCATCGGTATAGATAAATACTGAATTAGGATAAGCAACCTTTTGTAAATTTATACAACCGGCAAAGGTGTCATAACCTATATCCTTCACGGATTTTGAAAGCATTAAACTTGTAAAATTAGTACATCCCATAAAAGCTAATCTCCCAATTTTTGTTACAGAATTGGGAATCATCAAGAATCCTGGGAAACCGCTACATCCAAAAAAGGCATAATCTCCGATTTCCGTCACAGAATCTCCAATAATTAAATCGCCGGTGAAACCACTGCATTCGTAAAATGCATACTGATAGATAGTTTTCACAGAATTACCAATAATCAGATCTCCGGTAAAACCACTGCATTCGCAAAATGCGTGATTAGAGATAGTTTTGACGGAATTGCCAATAATCAGATCGCCGGTAAACCCACTGCATCCATAAAACGCGTACGAGTGTATATATTTGACAGAATTACCAATAATTAGATTTCCGGTAAACCCACTGCATCCATAAAACGCATCAACATCAATTGTTCTTACAGCATCCGGTATAATTAAATTTCCGGAAAAGCCCTTACAGCCGTAAAACGCACTTCTACCAATTTCCTCTACAGATTCTCCAATAATTAAAGATCCGGTAAAGCCCTTACAGCCGTAAAATGCTTTCTCACCAATTTCTTCTACAGATTCTCCAATAATTAAATCTCCGGTAAAACCGGTGCATTCGTAAAACGCATCCGAACCAATTGTTTTAACAGAGTTACCAATAATCAGATCTCCGGAAAATCCGGTACAACCGTAAAACGCTTCCTGACCAATTTCTTTCACAGAATCCGGTACAATCAATGATCCCGTGAATCCTGAGCAATTTCTAAATGCATATGATCCAATTGTCCTTAACGAATTGGGAAGAATCAATGATCCCGTGAATTGGCAATACTCAAATGCGAGATATCCAATATCAGTCACAGATTCGGGAATAGTCAATATGCCGTTAAAACCGCAATGGGAAAATGCACCATACCCAATAACAGTCACAGAGTCGGGAATCGTCAATGACCCGGTAAAAGTGCAACCGGCAAATGCGCCACTACCTATAAAGGTCACAGAATTGGGTAGTGTCAAAGTGCCGTTAAAACCGCAACCGGCAAATGCACTACTACCTATAAAGGTCACAGAATTGGGAAGTGTCAATAATCCAGTAAAACCATAGCATCTTAAAAACGCGTCCATTCCAATAACAGCTACAGAATTTGGTATTGTCAAATTTCCACCCAGTCCGCTGCATTCTTCAAATGCACTATTACCTATTACAGTAACAGACTCAGGAAGAGTCAAATTTCCATCCAGTCCGCTACATTCTTCAAATGCACTATTACCTATAACAGTAACAGACTCAGGAATAGTTAAATTTCCTGTCAGTCCGCTGCATCCATAAAATGCGTTATTACCTATAACAGTAACCGACTCAGGAATAGTTAAATTTCCTGTCATTCCACTGAGTCCAGAAAATGCTGAAGCAGCAATTACAGTAACAGACTCGGGAATTTTCAAACTACCCGTGAATTGCTCCCCAACAATCTTACCACTTTGTCCTATTTTTGTTATTTGATACTCTTCATTCTGATATGTAACTGTGGATGGCACTTCTAAAGTTTTTGCCCCATACGACACTTTTATTTGTGCAGTTTTTCCTTTTGTATCAAGAAGATAGTCAAATCTATCAATATATACCTTTAGATCATACACAAACACAATGCATACAGCTGAAAAACCATCGCATGATGCTGTTATTTTAGTCGTTCCGGATGAAAGCGCTGTCATAGTTCCATCTTCTGATACAGAGATTATATCCTCATCTTCAGATAACCAAATTATATCCTTCATTGGTTCACTTGTTAACGTCCCATTAACAGCTAACTGAGTGGCAAGTTTTTTACTTTCACCAATTTGTAAGGTCAGTTCATATCTTTCGAGAGTGATGGCGGTAACATTAATCTGAGTTTCCTCTGAATTGGAGAGGCTTTTGCTTCGGTTTATGGTGTCATTTGAAATGTTGGTGCTATATGCAGAGGTGACTATCAAAATAAAGTTGACTACCAATATATATTTGAGAAAGCATGACATCTTTAAATAATTTGTTTTCATCTATATTTCATCTTTAGTTGTTTAGATATTACAGATTAGCCTAAACGCTGTTATTTATCAAACTTAGACTCTATTCAACTATATTTTTACAGTGAAAAAGGAGGCTAAAGAAAGCAAATAATACCTTTAGTATTTCTATATTTTTGTTTATTTAGATATCCAATGATACATAAAAGATTTCTGAGGTTCGGAGAAAAGAGAAAACAATATGTTTAGGAAGTTTATATATTTGTTGCACTCCTTTATCTCCTGTGATCTATTATCATGAGTGTTAGGATACAGAACGCAGACATAAAGCACTTCCTTGTCTGCATTCAATGCAATTCGAGAAACAACTTTCTTCGACATTTGGTCACTTCGATGGGTGTCTACTTCGACAATTATCACAGGTTTATCTTTTGATTGACCGAAGATATCATATCTGTCGTTTGTCTTCTTTATGCCATTATCATCTACGGGGATCAGTTCGGAGCTAAAGGTATATTGCATGGAAGAACCCAATTCTTCGTCCAAAAATAAAAGAAGAGGTTCTATAATCTCAGTCTTAACTTCTTTTCGCGAATATCCCACTCTTTTCTTACATACCTCACTTAGTCTTTTCAATGCTTTATGCACCTTGAGACCTATCTCTCCAAAAGGATATCCTACTGACTCTATACCACTGGAAGAAAGGAAAGTTTTATATAGATTCAACGCATATCTGTATGTGGCGAGACCATTGTAAATATTTCCTTCGATTGGTATTCCGCTCGGATTCTGCACTCCTACGGTTTCATCATTTTTAGAATATGAAAGATTGCTCAGGAGACTTTGAAAATTATCCTTTTCCCATTGGGAAACCAAAGAACCGTAGAATCGGTTGATAGTACGAAGGTTTGATGTTTTTGATTGAATAGTCTTGGCGCTGTAAATGGAAGCATTGTGCAACCAATCTACGAATTGAGCTTCTAAAGGGAAACTTTTAAGTTCTGTATCCATTATTAATAAATTGCCTCGTTGCTCCCTACAAAGGCCTTAGGTTAGTAATGGAAATGCGTGAGAGCCTTACAGTTGCTCGCTCCACGGTTAGAGGCTCTGGCATGTGCCCATCGTAGTAGAACGAGCAAACTCGCAGAAGCCTCACGCAGAAAACCTGTATAAATACACCAGAGGTATACGCACATGCGAATACGAGTGATGATAAATACATTTCCACAAGGCATCTACCGTTTGCTACAATCCTGACTACGATATGAAACTGCCAGATTTCTAACCGTCAAGAAAGAGCGTCAGTAAACCCTAACTTTGCAGCGGCAATTGAGAGAATGGGAGATTTGTCT